>JAHWHN010000091.1 GCA_019323235.1 Candidatus Woesearchaeota archaeon
CAATCTTCATTCATATATGTTAAAAATCACTTCTTATTTAAATAAGTATCTTTTTTATATTTCAAATTTAATAAATGAACTTTATTACAAACCTTTATAAATCATCTTTATTACCATCAATTTACGAGGAATTTAAAAATGCCTATAGAAAACGGAAATAAAGTAAAAGTTGATTATACAGGAACATTTGAAGACGGAACAGTATTTGATTCAAGCACTCATGGTGATCATTCTCATCCATTAGAATTTGAAGTTGGAGCAAAACAAGTCATATCTGGTTTTGAAGAAGCAGTTATTGGTATGGAAAAAGGTCAAGAAAAAGACATTACTATCGAACCAAAAGATGCTTATGGTGATGCAAACCCAGAATTAACTAAAAGAATACCTAGAGATAAGCTACCTAAAGAACATGAACCACAAGTTGGAATGGTCTTAATGATGGTTTCTCCAGAAGGTCAACAAATCCCAGCAAGAATTACTGAAGTAGATGATAAAGAAGTAACTATTGACTTAAATCATCCATTAGCTGGAAAAGTTCTAAAATTTAATATTAAAATAGTAGATTACGAATAATTTGTAATTTCTTCTTTTTTATTTTTTCAACAAAATTTAAATATTATCTTATTATTTACAGATTAGAGGTGTATTATGGTTAAAAAAGAAATTAAAAAAATAGATGTCAAATCTTTTACAAAAGTATCTGGATTAGTTTCAATGATCTTTGGTTTAATTGCTTCTTTAATAACAGCAATTCTATTAATGATAAATCCTGCTTTAATTGCAAGATTACCTGGCCAGTATAGTTTCATTGGAGTAATAATTAGAGCAACAATTGAATATGTAATTATATTCTCAATAGTAGGAATATTATTTGGATTAGTTACAAGTTTAGTTTATAATTTTGTAGCTAAAAAATATTCTGGAATCAAAATCGAATTAAGTTAATATAATTTAATTTTTTTATTTCTTATTTTTAATTCATCAATAATTGTTTTTTAATATTAACGGCTGTTTTATCTCCAACCAATAATTTCAAAGTAGATAAATCAGCTTTTCTTAATTCTTTTATACTTTTAAAACCATTATCAAATAACTTTCTAGCTCTATTCTTACCAATATTTTTAATTTTAACTAAAGGTAATAATTCTTCTTTTACACCATACTTAAGTCTTAATCTCAATTTAGTAATATCACTTAATTGTTCTTTCAACATTAAAATATTAGCTAACTCATGACAAGAATATAATAGCCAATCAGCAATATCACATTTAAACTTAATCTCTCCTGGCCTAATGTTAAATTTTTCCATTAACTTATCTTCAGACTTTTCTGAAATCCAATCTTCAAAAAACCATGCAGTTTTAACAGAGGACATGAAATAATAGTAGTCTTCAAATAAATCATCTTCATTCAATATGAATTCTCTTGACAATTCAGTTTTCTCTTCTAAATCTTCTGATTCTTTTTTAGTAACACTAAGTAAAGGTCTCATTTCTAAAGTATTAGAAACTAAATGTAAATATGAAAATTCATTCTTTGACTTACTTTTATTTAAACCTTTAATTAATTCATTTGCAGTTAAAGGATCTAAATATAATTCACTAACTCTCTTCCCAACCAAAGTTGCAGTATACTCTTCCTTACCTAATGAATCGGCAGATGAAAAGAAACTATCATTAGATTCTTTTTTAACTTTAATAAATTCCCACTCTTCTAGCATTGCAATTACACGCATTAATAATAATTCCATTTGTTGTAAATCTTTATATTGATGAGCAAAGAAAGTTTTCTTAAAAAAATCCATTAATTGTTCTTTATCTTTTACAAACTCAGTTGCAATTAAAGATAAAACATAAGTCCTTAAAACTGGCTCTGCTGCTAATTTAGAATAAATATCTTCGGCCTTTCCATAAATATACATATTTTCAATTTCTTCTTTTTGATTTTCATCTTTACAAATACAAATAGCTTCTCCAATGGTATCAAACTTTGGACGTCCCGCTCTACCTGCCATTTGTAAATATTCCAAAACAGGAATGTATCTCATACCTTGGCTAGTAAATCTTTTCAAATCTTTTAAAATAGCTCTATAGGCAGGAAGATCTAGGCCTGCTGCTAAAGTTGGAGTACAACAGATTATTTTAATAACACCATTTCTAAAATTATCTTCTATCAATTCTCTTTGTTTATTATTTAATCCAGAATGATGGAAAGCAATACCTTTCTTCAGACAATCCGCTAACCTCTTACATTGTTTAGTTGGTGTAGATAAGGCTTGGAGAGCTTCTTTTGAAATAAAATCCCATTCTTCTTTACTTTCATCAATTTTTTTACTAATCTCTTCTGCTTGTTTTTCAGCACTGCTCTTTGTATTTACAAAAATTAAGGCTTGTTTATCTTTGTCCATAGTATCTAAAGCCAAGTCAATAGTTTCAGAATATTTAACTGGTATATTTATTTCCATATTCTATGGAAAATTAGATGATTTAAAATTATTTCTAATTTTTAAAATTTTGTAAAATTGGCAAAAAAGCCTGTGAAAATGGGCATTCGGGGCTTTTTTCAATAGAAAGATTTAAATACTAGTTAATCAGATTCAACATTATCAAAATCATTGGGAGGTGATTTTTAAATGAATAAAGGTGAATTAGTAGAAAAAATTGCAAAGGATACTGGCTTATCCAAAAAAGACGCAGAAGGTGCTTTAGTTTCTGTTCTAGGTACTATCGCAAAAGCTGTTAAAAAAGAATCTGTTCAATTAGTTGGATTTGGAACTTTCAAAACTTCCAAAAGAAAAGCAAGAGTTGGTGTAAACCCACAAACTGGTGCTAAAATCAAAATTCCAGCTAGAACTGTAATGACTTTTAAAGCTAGTAAAAACCCAAAATACTAAGTTTCTAACTTAGTATTATTTTTTTAATTTATTTTTCCAAATTTTTTTCATCATATAACTCTTTAATTTTTAAGAACTATTTTTTTCAACATTGTCAATAATATAAAAAATTTATTTCTGAATATTAGAATTTCTAAATAATAAATAAAATTAAAAGTTAAATTAACAAAAAGAAAGGTCTAAATTTAATAGACCTTAATATCGTCTGGTGTTAATTTGATACTTTTAACACCGTCTAATGTGCTTATTTTGTTGATTCTAAGAAGACTTGGTGATTTTGTATATAAGTTATCTTCAATATACAAACTTCTCTCTACGCCACCATAATAATAGTTATTCATAGGGTGTTCGATTAATCCTCTTAGTTCAATTTCTTCTTCATTTATCTTGAATACAAAAGCACCATTATAATTCTCGTTATTATAACTAATAACTGGAATTACTAACATTTCTTTTTCTTTAGAAAATAAAAATGCTTTGTGTTCATACTCTGCGGATGAAGAAGCATATTTCTCATTAGATATAAACTTAGCAACTTCCTTAGGATTTGAAACATCAGATACATCAAATAAAGAAATCTTCAATCCTAATTCTCTACCTTCGTCACTAGCATCTCTACCAATTCCTATAATGTGGTTTTCATCATAAGGATGTAAGTATCTTGAGAAACCTGGAATTTTCAATTCTCCCATTATTTCGATTTTCTCAGGATTACTTAAATCAACAACGAAGAAAGGATCAACTTGTCTGAAAGTTACCATATATAATCTATCATCAATAAATCTAGTTGAGTAGATTCTTTCATTTTGAGCAATTCCTGATAAAGAATCAATTATTTCCATATTGCTATTCAAAGTAAATATATGATTCTCTGATTCACTCATATTATTGGTAAATCTATCCCATCTTCCATTAGTTGTTGTAGCAATTCTTAATATGCCATCATTTTCATCTAAAGAAAATTGGTTCATAGCATGTCCATAAACTTTACCTGAAGAGCTTGGATTAATACTTAATCCATCAACAGCGATTTTATTAATAACTGTGAACTCATAGTATTTATTCTCATTTAATTTAACTTTTAATATTCTTTGAGCTTCTTTTTCAATTAAATCTTGAGTGTCTTTATCTAGTTTAGCAATTCTATCTTGATAAACTCTATAAATTTTAGAATCTTTTTCAAACTTTGTTAAAATATCAGTACTTATCATTTCAATTTTTGATATTAACTCTGAATCTTCTTTAGTTAAGTAACCTTGAGTAGCTTCCATAACTGATTCTATTTCTAATTCATACTCATTAATATATTTAGTATAAGTCAAATAAATATTTTCTTCTGACATATACATATTTTGAGATGATTCAACAATAATTGATTTAGAATTTAATTCTAGATTCTCTAAATTAAATGCGTTAATATTCACATACATTGGATTACTATAATCATAGCCATAATAATAAATGGCTGGAATTGGCATTATCATTTTTTCCTCTCCTCTGAAAAAACAAGGGATTGGGTAATCTCTTTGAGGGTATGAATTTGTAATAAAGTAAACATTATCATCAATCATTCTAGAATTAAAGTAAAATCCTTCAAACTTATAATCCTCAATTAATTTTGGATTAGTTCTATCAGTAATATCATAAATTTGGAAGAAAGACATTGATTGTCTAGGTAGTATACTTAATTCATTTAAAGTAACTCTATCAAAAACAGCACCAAATAAAACAAGTTTATTATCTTTAACAAACAAACCACTTATTGTATTATTTAGATTTATTGTTGAAACAATTTCTGAATCTTCTGCAGGGTAAGACTTAATAATATATAATGTATCTGCAGTTGAAGTATAGATATATTGTCCATCTGTTTTTATAATATCTCCTTCATCAATATTTTGAACTTGATTATTAGTTTCAGAAAAATCTAGATTATTATCGGATACTGACTTAACAGCAGTTTCCATCATAGGTCCATCCATCATCATGCCGCCTCTAAAAGGTAAATCTGTATAGTAATAACTATTAGCATTTTCCTCAATAAATTTATTTAATTCATCTTCTGAATTAAAATTTTTTAAGCTAATATCTTCTTCTGGATCAAAACCTTTAGGGAAATCATTAGTTGCGCATCCAATCAAAGAAATAACTAATATTAAACTTGATATTATTTTAATTAATGTCATCATTCCACTTTGTTCCATTCTGGACTTAATTCGTCCTTTGTCCTCATTAAGTTTCATTTTTTCTTCCTCCGTATGAAGTATTTAATAATATAATATACTAAAGTGACAAACAGTATTCCTGCTAAAAAGCTTAATACCATTTCACTAGTTAAAAAACATGAATTTGTTGTTTCAGTAGCAATCTCTGCCAACATTGGAGATGCTTCTGCAGAAGACTTTAATGCTTTATCTGCTCCAAGATTAGAACCAACTCTGCCCATAAACAAATTAAACATACCTAAAATGGCAACAATCCCAACTCCCAGAATACCAATCGGAAGTAAAGTCTTCAATTTACTTTTAATTCCAGTTATTTTCTTTGGTGATATCAAAATATGTTTATTAGCTAAAGAATAGTGTTTTATAGTTCTACCTTTCTTAGAATA
The DNA here is from genome assembly GCA_019323235.1 of Candidatus Woesearchaeota archaeon. Lineage (GTDB taxonomy): Archaea > Nanobdellota > Nanobdellia > Woesearchaeales > JABIAG01 > JAHWHN01. Next base: position 5,505 of record JAHWHN010000091.1, read on the forward strand.
ATGAAACTTATCTGATGTTACCAAATTACTTTCAACAAGTTTATCAATATTATATTGAGCTAAAGATAAAGAAATCCCCAATTCCTTAGCAATTTGCGAATGAGTTAATTCATTATCTGCTAATAAATTTAATATCTTTCTACAAGTCTTATTAGCTAAAACTTCTGATATTTTATCTAGACCATCTTCATTAAGATCTATCATTAAAACCTTATTTTTATCGCTCATACCATTATTTAAGAATTTCTTATTTAAATATGTTGTTATAGGTTCAAATGAGATTGAAGTTATTCCTTATAATGTATATTAAGAATTTTTAATTCAATAGAACCAGTTATTGAATGTCCGTTATTAAAATGTTGGATTATTTTTGAAATATGGTTTAACTCATTTTTGTATTTATCTAGATATTTTATGGCTTCATTTGGATTATGAATAACTAATCTTTCAAATTTTCTAAAATTAAACCCAAAGATTCTCCCTAATCTAACATTGTAATGAAAAGGAGGTAATATGTCTTTTAATGCTAATGCATCCCACAGAAGATTTCCTACTACTGCAACAATATCGGGAATATTTCTTTTCTCAGTGGATGGATTATAATAATGTTCTTTTCCTCCTTTATATTTAAAATACGAGATATCATCTTTTATGTTCTCCCAGGCCTCCCAAGAAAAAATAAAAGTATTTCTAGGTCTATGAATGTTTTTGTTAACATTTCCTTTAAGATAATTTAAATCTGCAAATTTAGAATTCCATTGATTAATATAGTGGTCAGAATAATCTCCATTTTTAATAAAAACCCTTCTTAGAATTATGTTTTCGTGGGTTAAATTTCTGCTAATTGCTGCAAATAACAATCCTCTTTCTCTGCATGCAATCTCTACTGAATCTTTATTAAGAATTCTTTTAGATAATTGTTCAATTGTTAATGTTTTATGACCTTTGTTACTAAAATTATAACCTTTTGATTTAATAAAATTAATAATTTTTGAACCAATATTTTCATTTTCGGTACTTAATTGATTAATAAGTCTTTTAGTATAATTTCCAACTTTAAAAAAATTAACCATGTTATACTTTTATTTAATTCCTATTTAAATATTATGCAGAATAATAAATATCCCCCCTCTGGATTCCACAGAGTGGTGCCAAAAATGGAACATTTTTGAACATGAATAAGACTGGTTCATCCGAAACTCAGTAAAATAATAAAAGAAATATCCCCCCCCCCGGATTTGAACCAGGAACCTTTCGGTTACCGCTGGTCATATATCATCTTAGTCAACCTGACACTTCAATATGACTCTCTACAGCCGAACGCTCTGCCGTTGAGCTAGAGAGGGATAAGAGAAAGGAAAAATAAACGGTTTATAAAGTTTTCCTTATTTATATAAAAATAAAAGAAACCAGGTTTACTGCTGGTTTTTGCTGAAAACTAATCTTAATGGAGCGGATTTTGTTTCTCTATTTTTACCATTAGATGTTTTAAATCTTCCAGTAACACTATTGAGAGAAATTCCTCCTAATACTTTAAGATGAGTTTTCATTTTATAAGAAATAATTCTTTCTTCAAAACCATCAAATTCTTCTAATTCCCAAACTAAGGAAGTACCTTTTTTATCATTTCTTATAATTTTAGCAGGAGCTAAACTTCCAAGATGATCTTCTCTTACATACTCCGCTAAATGAGGTACAGAATCTTTGATAGATAATTTATTTATCTTCTTTTCAGAAATATTCTTTATAATAATCATTACTTTAAGCATAGAAATTCCGCCTTCTTCATATTGAATAACTTTAGCAGTTTTCTTTATTACAAGAGGATTTCTTAATATAAAGTAAAATACTACAATTAATGTAATTATTAAAAGAAGTAACAAGAATGGTCTAAAATTAGTTACAATTATATATTCTGTTTCTTCTCCAGGTTCTAATGAGATTTCCCACAATAAGTATCTTTTACCATCTTCTTTCAATAAACTAGCTTCAGGAACTTGTGTAGTAAACAGTTGTCTAAGTAGAGAAATTTGAACTTTATGAGTTTCAGTACCTCTAATATTACCTGGGTTTAAAGCATTGAAAATTGTTTTTGTTTTAAATAAAGAATTTTCAACACTATCTGTAACTTTAAATTTAGGCAGATATTCTAAAATTGTTGAAGTTTTACTATTTTTATAAACTTCAGTGCCATTTACATAAATAGTAAAGAATACATTGAATTTTTGAGGTGGTGTTGTAGCAGGAATTGTAAATTGATTAAATATTTCTTTTTCACTTATATTGCCTGCAGTAGTTGGAGATAAAGATATAATATTCTCTTGAGAGAAAAACTCACTTTCTACTAATACTTTCATATCTTTTAAATCTAAAGGATTTTTGTTAATTAAATTTAATTTAACATCAAAAGTTTGATCAGGAATAACTGTTTCAGGATAATCTATCTTAACAGCAATTGTAGGAAGGTATACATTATTTGATTCATCTTTAACATTAATAATTAAGTCTAAATCAGTAATATCTCCAGAAAGCTTACTTTTTATCTTAATAGGAACTGCATATTGTCCTAGATTAACATATAATGGTTTAACTTTAACAGTAACTGTTTTTGTTTCATAGTTTTTAACTTCAACGTTAATTGGAGCCATATACCATTCAATCCCATTATAATAAATTTTAAATTCATCATTCATGGCATTGTTTGTTAATTCTAATTTGAAAACAGCCTCCTCATTTGCAGAAATTGCATCTTTTACTGGCTTTACATTTACATCTATACTTGATGCAGAAACAATTGTTGTTAGTAATAATATGAATAATACATATAATGTTAGCTTTCTCATGTTAAACACTCCTCCCTGAGTAGTATTAAAATATAAAATTAGTTTATAAATGTTGCGATATTTAAGGCAATACTTATGCTTAAGAATTAACATTTACAAAACATGACTTACATTCTCATTTTTGTTAATTCTTATAACTTTATCAACGAAAGTTTCAATTTTAGATTCATGAGATACAATCATTATCTGCTTAATATTAATTTGGTCTAGAACATCTTTTAATTTATCTAACTGTTCTGATGAAAAACCATCTGTTGGTTCATCTAAAATTACAAAGTCTTTAGTATTCATATCAGACATAAAATCATTAATTACTTTATTCAAAGCTAATCTATAGGCTAAAGCAACGCTAGTTTTCTCTCCTCCTGATAAGTCTTCAAAATCTATTTCATAACCATTAGTTTCAATAATAGGAGAAAACTTCTCATCTAATCTTCCCATTATATTCTCATCTTCTAATAAGAAATTAAACCACTCTTGGAATGCCAAATCAAATTCTTGTTGAATTCTTAGCATTACGTGGTTTTCTATAGTATCTAATAAAATTAAGAAATGATCTTTAAGCCAATTTCTTAAACCTCTATTTCTATTTAATTTATCTTTAATCTCTTTAATATAATTAATTTCTCTGTCAAACCTTTCAATGTCCTTATCAAAATGTTCTACATTTGTATTTAGTCTTTCAATCTTAACCCTTAAATTATTCTCTTCAGATTTAATTGCATTTAATTTAATACTTAATTCTGAAAATTTCTTTTCAACATCTGAAAAATTAGCAATTTTTTCATTTAAATTTAG
>JAHWHN010000092.1 GCA_019323235.1 Candidatus Woesearchaeota archaeon
GATAAAATGCATCTGCGAAAATCTTTGCGAAATCATATTCATCTGACATTTTTAATACCTCTAATTAAAATATAATAGAAAAGTAGTAAAAATAACAGTTAAAGATAATGTATAAATTATTATAATATTTTAGAATTTTTAATTAATTTATAAGAATTATAGAATTATATTATTCCGAAATTTTTTCGGAAATTCTTAAAGAAACTATAAAAAAGAACTTACCATATTTATATTTGCTAAACATGCTTTATGCATAGGTACAATAAAGCCCTACTCAAAGGATATTGGTATGTTGTATTCCAAGTTTGGCACCATGTGATTTTTGGTCACACCATCTACGTGTAACGCGTAGAGGGGAGTCTTGGACTCTTCAAGCCTTAGTGAAGTTCAGAATGCTGTTGCTTAGGCATTTCCAAAGAACCGGATAATATATGTTATTGCTTGAGATTAAGAGGATACCTCTTTGATTGAAGCATTGTTGAAGAAATTCCGTCGCGATTTTCAGACCAATGTGAACGTCTTAGATTAACCTTAATACCCTTTAACGTATAGCAATAGTTAATGGTGAGCTGGACTTTCAAGGCACACTTTAAAGAGGATAAAATGCAAAAAGAATACATTATAGAAGAACATGAAATTGGATTAAAATATGTTGATGGTAAATTAGAATCAGAATTAAAACCAGGTAAATATAAGTTTGGAGTACACGAAAAAGATATTAAAGAAAGAATCTATAAGGCTAATAAAAAGAAAGATGACTTTCTTGTTGAATCTTTTTATGATTTAGAAGATAAGTCTCCAGAAGTTACTAAAAGAATAAGAGATTATGAAGAACAATTAAAAAGATTAAGGAAAAAGAGCATATTTTCATTCTTAAAAATTTATGATGATGAAGAGATTAGAGAATTAAGAAAACAAATTGAAAAGAAAATAAGATATGAAAAAATAAATCATTATTTTTTAAATCTAGAAGTTCCTGAAAAGATTAGAGAAAAAATAATTGAATTTGATAAAGAAATTGAAGAAGCTAGAAAAGAACCTTTAATTGAAATTAAGAAAATTGACAAAAGACAATTAACTTTAACTGTTACTGGTCAAGAAATGATTACTAATGATAAGGTAACTATTAGATTAAATGTAATTGCTCAATATAATATTAAAGATGCTAAGAAGGCAGCAAATAGTGTTGTTAGTTATGAGAATAGATTATATCAACAAATTCAAATGGTTGTAAGAGATTATGCTAGTGCAAATACTTTAGATCAACTTTTAACAAATAAAAATGTTATTGGTAAATATATCTTAAAAGAAGTTAAAGATTTAGCAACAAGTATTGGTCTAGAATTAATCGAAGTTGGTTTAAAAGATATAATCCTTCCAGGAGAGATTAGAGAAGCTATGAACAAAGTAGTTGAAGCAGAACGTCAAGGTAAAGCTACATTTATTAAAGCTAGAGAAGAAGTTGCTGCTGCAAGAGCTTTAGCTAATGCCGCTAAAATTATTAGTAGTGATGAGAATATCTTAAAACTAAAACAAATGGAAGCATTAAAAGAAATTGCTAATTCACCATCAACTACAATTTATTTTGGTATTGGCGATGATTTAATAAGAGCAATTAAGAATAAATAAAATTCTTATTTTTATTTTTTTTGAATTTTTTAAATTAGTCTTATTATAATTCTTTATTAAGAGTATAGGAAACCATACAAACTATAATCTAAAAATAAACAAAATTTAAATATTAATAAATGATTAAGTTATAAATGGCAAATGCAATTGATTATTTAAAAACATATTTTGGAGAAATTAGCAAATTAATTGAAGAATCTTTTAAATTAGAAAAAGTTAATTATAAAGAATTAAAAGAAGAACTAAAAATAATTGAAAAAATAAAAGAAAAAGAAGAAGAACTAGATGAACTAATTGAAAAATTTAAAAGATTCTGCGTAAGCAGAAGAATAAATACTGATAATTTTTTAAGCCATAAATGGTTTGACTCAGTATCTGAATATTATAAAAAAGACGTATATAAGGAATATGGAATTATTGAAGATAAAGAGTTAGAAATTAAAGATGAAGAAAAAAAACTAGAAGATAGTTTTCATTCAATTATTACAAGAATTAAAAGAATTAATGGTATAATTAATGCATCTATTCATAAACTAAAGGAAATTGAAATTCATTTTAAACAAATTACTTTTAAAAATATGATAGAAGATTTTATAGCTATAGAAAATGATCTTGATGACTTTATAAAAATTGTTTTTTTATATATTAAAGATGAAAAGAAAGCAGAAGAAAATTCTGATTTTGAATTATTAGAAATGATAATTAATGATTTAGAAGAAAAACTAAAGAAATATTTTAAAAATAATATTCAAGATAGTTTAACAAGGTTAAATGAAGAATATAGAAAAATCTTGAAGGGACAAGATGAACTCACAACAAATGAATTTATATTTGAAAGAAATATTTATCGTTTGTTTGGTTCTAATGGTGTAAAAAGTAAATTAAATAAAAATTACTATTTAAAAAAGATACTTATCAATAACCTAGACATAATAGTTAAAGAAGGTATTAATTCAATACATGGAAGAAAACCAGTAGCAGAAGGTTGGGTATTTCTTGGAGACCTAGTAAGAGGCGAATTGAATTCTGGTGCTAGAATTTTTTATAAACTTGAAGAAGATAAAATTTTAATCGGTGATGTTTTCACAGAATCAGAACATGGAAGCAAAAAATCCGTTCACAGTGATTATAAAGAAGCTCTCAGAGAAATTGATAAAGGTAAATATAAAATAAATGCAAGCAAAGAATTGGATTTCTTTATCAAGAGGATTGCTGCTTAACAGCATAAAATTCAACTAATTTTGAGAGTTCTTCCACATAATGAAAAGGATCTAAAGAATAGTTATGAACTTCCATACTAGAATTTTTTTGTATATTTTTTTTAACGTAATTTAAGATTAATCCGCCATCTTCAACTTTAGATAACATTTCAAAAGTCTCTAATGCATCATAAATCTTAACAACAAGATCTATTGAACCTCCCAAATTACTAAATTCATATACTTCAGAGGGGTCATAATAACATCCGCCATAAACATGTAATTCATCAAGATAACCAATATAGTTTAAAGCAATATTTTCTCCTTCGTAAATATATTTCTTATCTTTTAAATCAAATTCTTTACCAAGATTATGATAAGCATCCTTTAATTCCACAATTTCTAATAAATCTTCCATTTTAAGCTTAAAATGAGAATATCTTGGTATTTATAAAAGTATCCCCTGAGCCACTACCTTTTAAGGACAAAAACTTAAAAATTTAATCTTTAATCATTATAAACATAAATAAAATAACAATTAATAAACAAAACATTCCAAAAGATAACATTAAGAAACTTGCTCCAATAGTATAAATGTCTGTAACATAACCTAATATTGGAGCTAATACTGCATAAACAATACTTTTCATCATACTACCTACTGAAATAACTGTTGCCCTATGATGAGAGGATGTATGATGGTTTATCATTTTACTTGAAGCAACACCTCTTATTCCTGATAAAAATGATAAAACAAATAAGAATAATAATGAAAAATATACTGAAAATAAGAACATTCCTATTAAAGCAACTATTTGGATTAAAATTAATATAATTATCAAAGTTTTTTCTTTAAATTTGTCAATAAAATAATGGGAGAAATAACTCCCAATTGAACATGCAACAAAATAAATACAAACCCCTAAACCTAAAAGTAATTTTAAAGTTCCACCATCATATAGTGGTTGAATTAAAAAATACATCAAATGTGAAACAGCTCCAAAAAAACCTCCAAAAATAACTAACATAAAAACCCAGTTGTGAGTAAAAGAAAATTTAATAGCTTTCCATAAATGATTAAAATAATTTTTTTCTTGTAAATGTTTTTCCAAAGGTGGTTCTTTGAATGTTAAAACAAATAATCCTGCAATAAAAAATATAATAGAAGTTAAATAAAATAACATCCTATAACCTAATAAATAAGCCAAAGTACTACTTACAAAAGCTAATGCACCATAGTTAAACATTTCAAATGAATTTGTTTTACCATAAATTTTGGAGAATAATTTTTCTTTTTTTAAAACCTTTAATGTATCATATAAAAAAGCTTCATCAGAACCAGATTTGAAAGACCACATCAACCCCCCAAGTAATTGGGCTATTAAAAAAACAAAAAAAGTACTTCCCAAGCCAAATATTAAAAATGATATACTTCCTGCGAACATAGCAATAGCAATAGAAGTTTTTCTACCATACTTATCTGCAAAACCTCCAGAAGGAATCTCTGTAAAAAAAATCATTACTGTAAAAATAGATTCAAGTAACATGGTTTGTGTCATTGTTAAACCATTAGAAAGTATAAATAAAACAAATATTGCAATGGTTAATTCCATTGACATTAAGAATTTAAACAAATAAAATTTCCAAATATTAGAATTATATTCCAATCTTTCTAATTTATTCATTTTTGAATATTTAATTAAATCCTATATTAATGTTTTTAAAAAAACAAAAAAAGAAGCAACTATTTAATATAGCCGCCTTTTTGAAGGTTCCATAATTGATTGTATTTTCCTTCCTCTTTTATTAAAGAGTCATGAGTTCCTCTTTGTATTATTTTACCTTTTTCCATTACAATAATTTCATCAGCTTTCATTATTGTAGATAATCTATGGGCAATAATTATGGAAGTTCTTCCTTGCATTAATCTTTCAAGATCATTTTGGATGTCATGCTCTGTTTGTGAGTCTAGAGCTGAAGTTGCTTCATCCAGTACCAAAATCTTTTTATCAGCTAATAAAGCTCTTGCTATTGAAACTCTTTGCTTCTCACCACCAGATAATTTAACTCCTCTCTCTCCAACGATAGTATCTAATCCATCTGGAAAACTCTTAATTATTTTATCTAGTTGAGCGAATTTAATAGCTTTAAGTACATCTTTTTTAGTAGCTTTTGGATTTGAAAATGCAATGTTGTTGTAAATTGTATCATCAAATAAAGCACATTCCTGAGGAACAATACTCATTTCAGCTCTTAATGCTTCTTGTCTATACAATCTTACATCTTTTCCATCAATTAATATATTTCCGGAGTCAACATCATATAATCTATACAATAATTTGATTAAAGTACTTTTTCCACATCCTGAATGACCTACTAAAGCAATTTTTTTGTTTTTACCAATCTTCAAGTTGAAATCTTTGAATATTCTTCTTCTTTTGTTATATCCAAAATAAACATCTCTGAATTCAACTTCTCCATTAGTAATCTTGTAAGCTTTAGCATGAGGATGTTCTTTTACTTCATTTTCTATTTTATCGTATTTAAACAACTCTTCAAAATCAGCCATTGATGTATAAAAGTTCTTAATACCTTGTATGAAACCAAACATTGGATGCATAATTGAGATGTATGTAGTATAAATAAACATTAAATCTCCGATTGATGAACCATTATCTACTACTGACTTTACAGAAAAGAAAATAATTAGGAAAGTACCTATACTTATAATTAATTGATGCCCTGCATCCATATATCTATAGTAATCCCAATGGTTTAACATTTTTTGTTTAGTTTTTTCTGATATTTTCTTAAATCTTTCAATGATTAATTTTTCTTTACCAAAGTATTTTACTGAATCAACATTTGATATATAATCTGCAATAGCTGCTTTTTCCCTATCTTCTTGCTGGTTTCTTTCAACATTTGGAGATTCTTGTATTCCTTGGATTACTAAACTATATGATACGAAAACAATTACA
>JAHWHN010000093.1 GCA_019323235.1 Candidatus Woesearchaeota archaeon
CCAATATGAAGATAACCATTCGGTTCAGGAGGAAATCTAGTGTGAACTTTTCCATTCCACTTATTAGTTTTAAAATCCTCGTCGATTATCTCATAAATAAAATTTTTAGATTTATCTTTTGACGATTCGTTAATATTAAATTTATTGTTTTCCATAATTCCAATGATTTTTTTTCATGTAAAAATACGGAAAGATGAACTAAAGTGTTAGTGAACTTTAAAATTTGAGATAAGGGGGATAAGATTTAAGGCAGTAATTAAATGGTTAAAGGACGAGTGAATTAAAACTTAAACTCGCCCTGAAACCTTATAAATTTTTAACATCTGAAGAAAATATTCAATCTTATTTCTATCTAAGAGGTTTGGGATTCTTTTTACGTTTGAATAAACTTTCGTTATTCCTGTAAGTCTACCAAACTCATTAACCATCCTCTGGATAATTTTACCATCATCTTCGATGTCGTAATGTCCGTCCTGACCAATATAAGTCTGCATAGGTTATTCCACTATTAAATTAATCAAAAACTATACTATCTGGTTTTTCAATTACATCTATATAAGAAATTTCAGGAATATGATTTTCTTCAAGAAGATCTTCAATTTCTTCTTCACTATAATCATCAACATTCTCCCAGTTGCTTACCAGAATAAAAACATCTTCAACTTTCTGATGTTTTTTATTCTTTGATTTGTAACTTTTTTTCATGATAACTCCTTTTTAGTCCACTGTATTACAAACAATGATTGTGCCATAACCAATAACAGTATTTCCAACGAAGAATGTCCCTTAATTTAATGAGCTCAGAAAGCTGTACATTTATGAAGCACTTATGTATTGGTAAGTAACATTAAGTTTTTTATCTTTTGGCTGAAAATTTTGAATCTTTGCCGAAATGGCGGAATTGGTAGACGCGCTGGACTCAAAATCCAGTGGGGCTTACACCTCGTGCCTTGTTTTTAGCTATAAATCAAACTTTTTTACCCATTTTTACCTTCATCTCCAGTAATTGTAACAAAATTGTAACAGAATTGTAACAAAACTTTACTTCTAAGTATAAGTTTTATGCATATCTACAAGCGAAAAAACGGTTACTATTATCTCAGGTTTCTTATACCTTCAGGCAGCTGGAAAAACATTTCTACTGGCAGCAAAAACAAAAGAGCAGCTATAGAGTTTCTAACTAAGTATCAACCGAAAAAACCTTCGCTAATGGTTTTGAATAAAGCGGTAAGTTTTTCTGTTTTTAGTCAAAAGTATGTTGAATATTCTAAAATCCATCACTCCCCTTCTAATACAATTAGAATTCAATATGTAATACAGAATTTTAATAGATACAGAGCAAATATTCTATTAAATGAAATTAGTAGAATGAACATTGAAGAGTACATACAGTACCGACTTGATAAAATAAAATCCTCTACGCTTAATATAGAATTACGAGTTCTTAAATCAATGTTTAATACTGCTGTCAATTGGAATCTTATCCCTTCCAATCCGTTAAAGAATATAAAACAACTTCGTATTAACCAAAATATTCCCAAAATGTTTACACATAAAGAAATTGAATCAATCCTGGATGGCTTAAGTCCTACCTGGTTAAAGAATATTGTTACGCTAGCTGTTAATACTGGAATGAGAAGGAATGAACTAATAAATCTTAAATGGGCGGATATAAATATTAGTAAACAATATCTAATTATAAGAAATACGCAATCATTTACTACTAAGAGTAAAGCGGAAAGAGTTATACCACTTAATTTGAATAGCATTGAAATGCTTAGAAAAATACCACTTTCAGGTGAATTTGTTTTTACTAACTGTAATTCACAAAAAATATATTCAAATTATTTGTCTCAGTGTTTTAGAGATAGATTGATTGATTTAAATATCAGAAATAACAGAAGTTTCCATACCCTCCGTCATACATTTGCATCCTGGCTTGTACAGAAAGGAGTTTCAATTTACGAAGTTAGCAAACTGCTAGGCCACACTGATATTAAAACAACACAGATGTATGCACATCTTAGAAGTGATGACTTGCGGAATGCTGTTGAGAGACTGGATTATTGAGAATCAATTTTTATGTAATTACTGTAATTAATTAAAAAAATAAAATAATTTGAAGAAAATAAATATTAACCTAAAATTTAGTTTGGTTTAAAAAGCTATTATACTCCTCAAGTAACTGTTTCTCTATCGAAATAAGATTTAACAAGTAGATTTTTTGTCTCAATAATTGGTCTATCATTTTTTCACGATTTTTTTCGGGCACAAAAAATATTAATTCCTGGAATATTCTATCTGATACATCGTTATAAATTTTTTGAGTTGAATACACACTAGTTATTTTTTCAATTCTATCATATTTTAAATAGTTAACTGCATTTGTAAGTTTTGCGGCTTCCCAAGCAGTTGCCGATGGTGTCTCAAACATCATCTGACCGAAAGTAATATCGTCTCTTTTTTGTCTAAGGTGGGAAATAACTGAATCTAAATTGGTCAATATATTATTATGGTTTTCAAGG
>JAHWHN010000094.1 GCA_019323235.1 Candidatus Woesearchaeota archaeon
AGTTGATAATGCAGCTATGATTGCGATGGAAGGATTGATTGAATATGAATCCGGAAAAAGAACAACTGATTCTTCAATAAGGCCTTATGAAAGAACTGATGATATTGAAGTTACTTGGAAACAATAAAGTTTAAATAATAATTTTCTAAAATAAGATTATGGGCTCATTTAAAAAAACTCTAAAACTAGCTGAAAAAGCATTAAAAGAAGGAGATTTAGAAAAATGCAGAGATATCTGTGAAGAACACTCATCTCTTTATGTAGAACAGGATTTACAGTTTGAAGGAATTATGTCAAAATTAAGAAAAAATATTCATATTTATGTTGAAAACTTAACAGAACTAGGCAATAAAAAAATTAATTTTAGTGAAGAAGAAGCTCAAAAAAAGCTTGATGAATCTTTTGAAGCCCTAGAAAAGATAAAGAAATATATTAAAACACTAAATAAAAACGGAAAGATTGAATTTTTTTAATTTCTATATAAATATATCATTGGAATAAAAAATAGTACTCCAATAAATAAAGTTATCCTAAAACCATAATAATCAGCAGTTAATCCTCCCAATGGTCCACCGATAATCATTCCAAGAGATAAAAACATAGTGAAAAATGAAGAAAGGGTTGCTCTTTTATCGCTTGGCAAGAGTTTCTGAATATAATTTTTTTGAATAGGATCAAACATATCAAAAAGAAATACGAACAAAAGCATAATTATTGCAAGTACTACCCAATTACCAGCAAATATAGCCAAGATTAAAAATAAAGTTTCAAAAGCCAAAATTAAAGAGAAAAATGTTTTTTCTTTGTTTAGTTTTTTTGCTAAGTAAGAACCAGCAAAAGGAGCAATAATTCCTAACGCCGTTCCAATTGAAAATAAATAACCAAAATAAGAATTTGGAATATTAAATTCAACCAGATAAGGTTTCCATATTAAGTCACCTGCAAAACTTAAAACAAATCCAGTAAGAATACAAATTAAAATATAAGAAAATAAAGTTTTATGTTTTAAAGAATATTTTAATGATTTGAAAGTTTGATTATAAACTGATTTTAGAGATTTATCCTGCTCTTTTGTAAGCTTATGTTCTTCAGCAAAAAATAAGATTATGCAAGATACTAGTAAAGAAAAAGCGGTAACGGGCCATATTATGTTTAAGCCATAATACTTTACAATTATTCCTCCGATTAATCCTGCAAACATAAATGAAAATCTCATTATACTCATTTTCTTAACGAAATAAGTCTGTAGAAGTTTCTTCTTTTTCTTATATTTTAAATTGTCAGCAACCCATGAAACATCAGCTCCACTAATTAAAGTTACAGAAATACCTAAAAGAAAAAATAGTATTAACAAATAATAAAAGTTCTTTGTGAAAGTAATAGAAAGAAACATTATTCCTGTAAGAAATAAACCAAATATGACTGAAAACTTTCTTCCAAAAATATCGGCAACTGCCCCGGTTGGAACTTCAAAGAGAAAATTCGCAATAGAAACTGATGAAATAATTAAACCAATCTGCGAAAGTAGAAGAGTTTCCTGAAACTGAATTATCCAATATATCGGATAAAGCAAAAAAACATTTGATATTAAATCTTCAAGATAAAATGGCCACAATAACCTTAATTCATCTTTTTGAAATAATTTCATATTTTAAAATTAGTTTAAGAATTTATAAATTTTAACAAAAAAATAAAAAATTATCTTTTATACATTATGTAATATACGATTGCGGTTATAATACTAAAGAATATAGCGCATATTACCCAAACAACTTTTAATGTTGTAGTCAATTTCTTGTTTTTAGTAAAAACATCGTAAATTACCCACACCATACATACTAATCCAATTAACCATAAAAAAGTTCCTAGTGCCATTTTAGTTTACCTCCTTAATTAGCAATTGAAATAATCAGTATATAAATTTTTATTTGAAATAAAATCAAATATCTTTATAATTTAAAAACAATTAACTAATATATGAAGCTTGATGAATTTATTCGAGAATTTAAATTAAACAGAAAAGATGGAACATCTTATGTATCTCTTGAGGATTTAGAAATATTAAAGAATCAAGGTTATAGTACTGAAAACCTCCTTGATTATCTTTGCCAAAATAATAATAGCTTATTACATGGTTCAAGAAGTGACTTTGAAGATGAAATAAAACCAAGAAAAGGAAAAATATATTGTGCTAATCTTGGTTCTATAGCAATACTTAAATCTATCTTTTCAAATAAAGGTTCAACTTTAAGTTACGATTATGATATTAGTGAAAATAATCCTTTAAAATTAAAAATTAAAGATTTAAATGAAAATACAATAGGAGAAAATGGATTTGTTTATGTTGTTAACAATACTGATGATTTCATTAATCATCCAGAAGGGTCTTGGCAGTATATTAAATATAACCCTTCATTAATCAATGCCAAAATTGAAATTAAAAGAGATGATTTTAATTATCCTATATATTTGAATTAGATAGCGGTATCTATGAAAATCTAAAGAACTTATCTTAACATCACATTTCGTGTGTTTTTTCAAACCTTTCCTCATCTTCAGGAGTCAAAGGTTCAAATATTTCCGCGCATTCTTTACAGATGATTTGATCGTCTTTATCATTGTAGACGATGTCATCGCTTAGACAGCTCGGACACTTTTTTATTTCATGTATGTCTTTAATCATAAAACCTAGTGTAAAAT
>JAHWHN010000095.1 GCA_019323235.1 Candidatus Woesearchaeota archaeon
CAGGGTATTATCAAGCAGAACTAGCAGGTATGAAGAATAAAGATAATTTTTCTAATTTAGATGAGTTTATTGCTGTTGATAGTAGACCTAAATTAAGATATGAGAATGTAACAGAGGGAGTTAAAAGAGATTTCCCTTTACAATTAAATATTTTTGATGCATTAAGAATTGAAAATGATGTAATTGCTAACTTACCATTATCTAGAAGAAGAGAAATTTTAGAGAATATTGTTAGTCAAGACCCAGAAGAATATGTAAGATTAACTAAACAGTTTAATGTTTCTAATGAGAAAGAAATGCAAGAATTATTTCTTAATGCTGTAAGTAAAGGTTATGAGGGATTGATTGCTAAAGATCCAAACTCTCTTTATTTACCAGGGTCTGTTAATGATGATTGGATGAAGATGAAAGATTGGTTGACTTTAGATTTAGCAATTTTAGGATTTTATGATACTGATAAGAGTATTAATAATGGTCAGTTGTTTTCTGCAATGCTAGTAGGAAGTTATAATCTTGAAACTAAGAAATTTGAAACAGTAAGTAAGATTTCATCTCCAAGTTTTGAAGATCAGAAGAAAATTTATTCATTAGTTGAATTTGTTAATACAGATGGAGATTTTAATAAAGTCTTAGAAGCCAATGATGAAATTTACTTTAATCCTAAAATGCAAAAGATTGGTAAGAAAGTTCCAAATAGAATTGTTGTAAATGACCCAAGAATAATGCCTATTGTTGAGGTTCAATGCTTAAATGTTACTTATTCAGATAATTTTCATTCTTGCGGGAATTGTTATGAAGAAGGAATGGGACATTCTTTAAGGATTGGTAGTTATAAAAGATTAAGAGAAGATAAACTTGGAATTAAAGATATGAATACTACGCAAGATTTACATGAATTGTATTTGGGATTGAAGTAATTAATTTTGGTTTAAATTAAGAGTAATCTTTATATATATTTTCAAACATCTATGTCCAATTTGTTAATAAAATGGAAACATTAGAAGAAATCACGAATATTGGATTAGAAAACGAAAGGAATGTTTTTAATTCAGTAAAGGAATCAAAATCTTTAGAGATTCAGGATTATCACGTTCAACAATATTATTTAAATAAATTACACAAAAGAATTACTATTGATTATCAACGTTTATCAATGGGATTATTTTTTAAAAGAAGTTCATCCATACATATAGTTAATAATATCAAACAATACCTTTCATTTTCAAAAGAACTTTCTGAATTTCCTGATGAAAATTTAAAATATACAATAGAAATAATTGAAGATAATTTATCTGCAATCTCAAGATTGAAGAAAAAGGTTATTGAGAAAGAATATTCTTCAAGGACTATAAACCACATATAAATGATTATTTATTTTTTTACGATATAATAAATTTCGTTTTCTTCTTTAATTATTTCATATTTGTAATTTAATCTTTCCAACATTAAGTTCATCCACCTTCTTTCTGGCACATTCATTGGTTTTCCAGAAATTGTTTTTGTTGGGAAAGAAACAATTAATGTTTTTGCTGGAATTTTGACTATTAATTCTTCACTTAATTTATGACCTTTCTTTTGTTCTACACTTTCTAGTAATTTTAGTAATAAATAAACATCTGCTTTTGGAAATGTTTTGATTTGTAATATGTCTTTACAATATGCTTTTCCATTTATTTTTTCTTTTTTGAAGTATTTATTTATGTTTTTTACATATTCTTCATTGATTTCATAAGCAGTATATTCTGGTTTGAATTTTAATTCATCATATTTTAATGGATTTAATCCAGAGCCCAAATCAACTATTGAATTTTTATCCTTTATTTTTGAGAATAATTTTGAAAATGATTTGTAATCTCTATCTTGTATTGAGAAATGCTCTTCTAAATCTTTTTCATTGAAAATTGCCACACCTCTGTATAGATTTTTCTTTATATTTTTTATAAAAGTTGTGAGATATTTCTTTTTATCTAACTTTTCAATTAGAGAAGGGTTGTTTTTTAGTTGTTTTAGAATTTCTTTTTTTATTATTTCATCACCAATTTCTTTATACTTACCAGTTTTTACTTCATGAATTAATTTATTCAATGTTTCTTTGCTTAATTCGTAGTTGTATATTTTCATTTTAGAAGTCTATTGGTAATCCATTGATTCCATTAATGAACATTAATCTAGTCATACCATTTTTGTATTTAATTTCATAATATGGTAGATATATTGATTCTGTTTTTATTAATTTTAAAAATAAGAAATTTTCAATCACATTAGTTATTTGCTTTTTTGTCACTAAAGGTTCTATTTTTTCTACATCTTGCATTTCATCAGACAATTCCAAAGATGAATTAATTGATTTTATATTTAATCTATCTATGTTTGATTTGAAGATATATTCATTGTGTCTTTCAGTTATACTTAATATTTCATCATTAACTAATTTATTTACAATCCCTTTTACAACTTTTGCGGATAGTTTTAAATCATCAGGAATTAATTTACTTGAAGATCTTTTCTTTTCTATTGTGTAATTTAAGATACTCATTGCTTTTGAATCTAAATCTAATATCAAACTAGTTTCCAATAATATTTTATAATTATCTTTTAATGAAATTACATCGCCAGTAATACCATCAAATAAAATATCTGTTTCATACTTTTCTTTTTTGAATAATCCAGAATTATATTGAACAGTTGCTTTAATAATTGGACGTAAGTTTAATTGTATTTCATTAATGAACTCATCTGTACCTAAAAATAAGAATTTCTTTTTTCTATTTTTCTCAGCAATTTTATGAATTTCTTCCTCAGATATATTTAATGGAAAGTACTCACTCTTTTCAGACTTTACTTTTTCTTTCTTTACAGGAGTTTCTTCTTTTGTTTTTAATTTAGTATAAGTAAATTCTTCCCTATACTCATCTGTTATTTTTTTAATATCTTGTTCGTTTAATGTTTTATGTTCAGTATATAACCAACGAGTTTTCATTTTTACAACTTCATTGAATTGATCAGGACAGAATATATAAAATTGACCAGGTTGTAACTTTGAAAGGTTTGTTAAGATATCATCAACATCGTTAGATAGAGATTTTAATGATTTTTTGATTTTGTTTTTATCTTGTTTTGTTGTTAGTCTTCCAATTGCCCAAGTTCCGAATTGAGCGAATGCCTTGTAATCTATATCTCCTGGGTTTTGTGTTGATATAATACAACCTATTCCATACTTTCTAGCTTGCTTGAATAATAATTGTAATATTGGTTTAGTAATTGGTTTTTCAGTTCCAGCTGGAATGAATTCTGAAATTTCATCTATAAAGAATAATCCTTGTAATTTTTTTGATGGATTTTGAATCATCCATTGGTATAATTCTGTACAAATCATTGATATGAAGAAATGTTTGTCTTCTTCATTATCCAAAGTATTTAGATAGATTATTGAAATTTGACCTGGTTTTAATAATTCTTTAATATCAACAGGCATACCAAAATTAAACATTAATTCTTTTTGTCCTATTGTTAAAAATTTTATATTTTTTGCTAACTCTTCAGAGATTTTCAAGAATTTACTAGCTTCTAATTTTACTGAATCTGGAGGGTCAGAAATTAATTGAGATAGTTTATCAAAAGTTTTTATTTTGATGTTGTTATTATAAGCATAAAATAATGTTAAATATAGTAATGCTTGAGCAGACTTGCCTTTACTGTTCTCTAAATCATAGTTTAATAGCTTACAAATGGAATTTGAAATTTGATGTAAAACTGATATTAAATCTTCTTTATCTAATTTAGTACTTTTTTTTGGTAATTTTAAAGGATTTATACATAATGGTATTCCTTTTGATGATGTTGGAGTATAAATTATAATTTTCTTGTCTTTTAAATTACCTTTATCTTTTAAAGCTAAACTTGATAAGTCTCCCTGAACATCTATTAGTAAAGAAGGAATATCATTTAAGATTGCTTCTTCTATTATTACTTTACTTAAAACTGTCTTACCAGAACCAGACCCTCCTAAAGCTATAAAGTGCTTTTTCAAGTTTTCTAAGTCCAAATAAAAGTTCTCTGATCCTTTTTTACC
>JAHWHN010000096.1 GCA_019323235.1 Candidatus Woesearchaeota archaeon
ATTTACCTTTTAATTCTAATTCCCAATAAGGTTCTGGTTTAAAATTTCTAATCTCTAATTCTTTATCTGCTAATAATTTTAAAGCTGGTCCTTGAACTCTACCTGTTGATAAAATCTTAAAAGTACCTGCTTTCTTAATAGAATTAGTCAAAGCTTGAGATAAATTAATACCATAATACCAATCTAGCTTATGTCTAGTCTCTCCAGCATTAGCTTGACCCCAATCTAAATGTTTTTCTTTATTCTCATAAGATTTAATTAATTCATCTTTAGTTAAAGTTGAGAACTTCATTCTATTAGCATCTTTTTTCTTAGCAACATACTTAACAATATTTAATCCAATAACCTCTCCTTCAATATCATAATCTGTTGCAACAGTAAATTTATCACATTTCTTAGCTAATTTCTTTAAAGTATTAAGATATTTTTTAGAATAATCATTTTTATTTTTCCTACCAATATCTGAAGTAGGAACCCACTCAATATCAAAATTTGGAAATTTATCTTTAGACTTTTCTTTTAAACCATATAAATGACCAACAGCACAACCCACAATAATGTTTTGTCCATTGTGATTTAATAAATAATAAGGAACACCATTAATATTCTCTTTAGTAGGGCTTCCTTTGGCCAATGCTTCAGCAATTTTCTTAGCTGCATTTGGTTTTTCAGATATAATTAATTCGCATGTCATCTTTAATATTCATATAAAAGATTTATCTTTAATATAAAAAACTAACTATTTTGAACATTTTTAAATTTTCTCAGAATATTATTGAATTTATTTCAATAAAGCATCTAGATTTTTTCTAACTTCAGATATCTCATCTTTATCTTTAGTCAAGCTAAAACTATAATCAACAAAATCTTCATAGATTTTTTCCATTCTTTTTACTTCTTTATAAGAATCACAACAAGCTCTAATTGTTTGATTTCTATCTCCATCTGTTACTAGGACACAATTTAAATTTGGAAATTTAGTTTTAACTTCTTTAATTCTTTCATATGATTTGTCAATTAAAGGAACTAAGCAATCTGCAACAAAAAAATCATCTATGAAAAAAGTATTTGTCATAGAAGCAGTATCATAAAAATTTTGATTCAATTCAGTAACTCTACCTTTTCTTTTTTTATAAACTCTTTGAAAAGGAACATCTCCTTCAAAATAAAGTTTGAAATGACAATTTGGATGTACTAATCCTTGTTCTTTAATGAACTTAACATATTCTTCTGAATACCATCCATCGCCAGTCAAATAAGGAATTCTAACTTTATTTTTTTCATAAGATTTAAGTTTAACAGGTTCTTTTTCTTTAACATCAGAATTAACCCAAGGATCAACAAAAACTCTTCCAATTGTAGTAAAAAGTTGTTTCATAATTATAAGAGGATTATATTAATTTAAAAAGATTCTTTATATCAACAAACTAAATAATAAAGCAATAATAAACAAATGACTTCCAGTAACTAAGAAATTAAAAGTTCTACCAATTTTATCTAATCTCATTTTATGATAACGTTTAATATATCTCTTATACATTTCAATTTGATCTTTATGAAACCTATCAACATCTGTAAAATCGTGAAAAATACCATTATTTCTTTTACTTTTCTCTAATTCTAACTCAGAAATATACTTATAAGTGTATGCAAGATCAATTTTATCTTGAATTTCTTTAAGTTTCATAACAATATTGAGGATTAGTTAGTATATAAATATTTCTTTTACATGTTTATATTACAAAATATTTTTATAACACAAATTAATCATTAAATTATGGATATAGACAATTTCTTAAAAAAAGAAGATAGCATCTCAATAATATCTAATCCAAATTATCAAACAATTCCTTTTCAAAATGAGAATTTTCATGAAATAGAAGATAAAGAAGGTATCATTACTTTCATAGATGGAGGTAATACTGAAATTTTCTCATCACTAAACTTTAATTTAAGTTTCATAAGAATTGCTTCTTGTACTTATGATAATAATAAATTAAAAGAAATGAAAAAAGAAGAACATTTAATTTTAATAACAACAGAAGTTGAAAATAATACTTTATATTAC
The DNA here is from genome assembly GCA_019323235.1 of Candidatus Woesearchaeota archaeon. Classification (GTDB taxonomy): domain Archaea; phylum Nanobdellota; class Nanobdellia; order Woesearchaeales; family JABIAG01; genus JAHWHN01. The sequence goes on from JAHWHN010000096.1 coordinate 2,069, forward strand.
AAACCATCCTTATTCACAAGTGAGTTTGAATTAGTAAAAGAACTTCCAAGGATTGATGCAAAAGACTCATCAATATCAAATGGAATTATTTATGGAGAAATCTCAAAGGTAGTTGATATAACCAGAAGATTATTAGAAATAGAATTCTCTGAAAAAGTAAATTCTAAGAATATAATTTTAGATGGAAATTTAAAATCAGAGAATAATTTAATAAAAGAGGCATTAAAGAATAAAAACATATATGCATTATCAAAAACAAATAGATTATTTACAAACAATGGGGATGCATTAACAGTATACTTAAATAAAATAGCTTCAAAATTGGGAAAAAACAAATGGTTTTATTATCCATTAATTACTCCAAATGAAAATGAACCAAACATAATTGTATCAAAACTACATCAATCTTCTAAACACATATTTAAAATAGAATTCAATAAAGAATTCAACCCAGAATTAATAAATATACTATCTAAAAATTCAATAGACCCAGTTTTCTTAGGTTATCCTTATGGTTTAGTAATGGTAGATAAGTTAGCTAGGGTAACAAACAACGAAAAGGAATATTTTAAGTTCAAATACCTTTCAAAAATGAAAAACAAGGAAGAATTAACACAATATTTAAATACTATTAATGCACATGAAATACTAGATAATATACTATAACATGGCAAAAACAAAAAAAACAAGCAAAGTTGCTAAGAAAGCAACTAAAAAAGCAATTAAAGCAGCTCCTTCTAGATCTAAAAAATCAACGATTAAAAGAGAACTACTTAAAGTTGAGAGAAAAGTTGAAAGAAAACTAAAATCTCCAGAAACTAAGAAGAAAATTCAAGAATTTGAATATGATTTTGGAAAAATAACTTTTGTATTTGGAATTATGTTATCAATTATTGTTGGTTTAGCTTTAGGAACTATGTCTAGTATTAAAATGACTGCTGGCATAGGATTAATCTATTCAATTATTTTTGTATTAGGTATCATTGTTGGTGTATTAAACATAACAGTTAAAGAAGTAAATGAATTCTTAATAGCATCAATAACATTCTTAGTGGCTGCAGGACTTAACTTGTATGTAATTAATATAACATTACCAAAATTCGGAGCGGTAATACAACAAGTTTACTTTGCTATAGGGGTTTTTGTGGCTCCAGCAGCAACAATTGTTGCATTAAAAGCAATGTATGAATTAGCTAGAAATAGATAATTTCTTATTCTTTTTTATCAATTAAATTCTATATTTTACATCATAACTATATTTTTAAATCATTTTCTTGGATATTTTATTTTAATGACATCAAATAATTTTCTAGGACGAACAGTTGCTGTAATCAATGATTTAACATTAGATGAAAGAAGACATCTTTATTCTAAAGCAAAAGAACTAAAAGAAGCAATGATTAGAAAAGATAGAGCTCTCTTAAATAAATTTAAAATAAATGATGAATATTTTGGTATGAGAAGAGCTTTTTTAGAAGATAGTACTAGAACTAAAGGTTCTTTCACATCCGCAATGGAATTCTTAAATGTAAATGAGCATGATTTTGATGTTGATCATTCATCAATAAATAAAAGTGAAAGTTATTTTGATTCTATTAATACTTTGGTTGGTTATGATGATGATGTATTTGTAATCAGAAGTAAATTGGAAGGTGTTTGTAGGTACTTAGAAGAAAAAACTTATGATTTAGGATATTTACATACTTTAGATAAACCAGCTTTTGTTAATGCGGGGGATGGAAAACATGAACATCCAACACAAGAAATTTTGGATGGTTATACATTTTTAGAAGATAATCATTGGGATTATTCTCACTTACACATTGCTTTAATTGGGGATTTATTTCATGGTAGAACAATTCATTCAAAAGTTGATGGCTTGAAAATTTTTCATAATGTGAAAGTAGATTTAATAGCTCCAAATGAAATTGCATTACAAGACTATTATGTAAAAAGAATGGAAGAAAATGGTTTTGAAATAAGAACTTTTGAATCAATAGAAGAATACTTAGATCAAAAAGATATATCAAAACAATGGTACTTTACTAGGCCACAATTGGAAAGAATGGGTGAAAAAGTTCTTGCAAAACAAGATGAATTAAGAAAAGGAATTACTGCTAGTGTAGAGTTTTTAAGACATTTAGAAGATGACACTCATTTTTATCATCCATTACCTAGACATAAAGAACATCCTACTTTACCTACTGAATTGGATGGTTATAGTGTAAATGGTTGGACAAGACAATCAAAAAATGGTAAACTAACAAGGATTGTTTTACTTGGTGCAATCGCCGGAGTTCCATATATTTGTGATGATTTTGAAGGTCAATCATTAGAAAAAAAAGTTTACGAAGATAATTTCATAGAACCTTTAATTGTAGAAAATTCTGGTGTAAAAAATTACAAACAAGGTGTAAGACCTTTAAAAAATGGTGTTGTAATTGATCATATTTCAAGAGGTAGTACTCCTCAAGAAATTCA
>JAHWHN010000097.1 GCA_019323235.1 Candidatus Woesearchaeota archaeon
ACTAAAGATTTCAAACAAATTTTTCGTTGTAATAATAGCGAAATCAAATGCAATACATATTTTCATAATAAAAAACCCTAAATGAACAGAATCATCAAAAATAATAATTACACCCACATAGAAAAGAACAAAAAAACAAACAATTTTAAAAAATATCTTCATAACTTAATCTCCTTTTTTTGTTTTTCCAAAATCTTTAAAAAAATCTTCCGTTACAGAAGTGCCGTATTCAAATACAACATATATTTTTGCGATAAATAACCCTATACGAATAAAATCGTTTTGTACTTCTCCAAGATCATAAAAGACAATAATTGCACAAATCGCAGAAAAAAACAAAAAATAAACAATTTTAAATATCTTCATAATTCTAAACCTCCACAAAATCTTTTATAAACATTTCAATCGTACAAGTGAAAACGCATTTATCATTGTTTAAATTCTTCAAACTCACAAAGTCTTTATTGAACTTAAAAACCTTGAAAATTGCGTTGTCACGTAATCTTTTATATGTTTTAGTTGTCTTGAAATTCACAAGTATTTTGCATCCAATTGTCGATAAATAATCTTGCCACTGATTCGTGATCTCCATTTTTCTGTTCTTTCCGTATTACAACTTTAGCATCTTCAATATCAAGAACTTTCACAAGCCTCATTGTTTTATTAGCATCCTCCTCTTTGCAAAAAGTAAAATTCAAGTTTTCAATAAGTTTAGGCTCAAGTAAAAGTACTTGATAAGGATTATTAGAAGTCGCAATAACTTTCAAATTTTCATTTTGTTGCAAGGAAATGTCAATCAAATCAAAAATATGTATAAGGCTAAAAGTATTGACAAAATTATCAATATTGTCAATGAATACAATATCTTGTTTGTCGTGTTTATGAAAAGCCATATAAATTTTTAAAAAGTGAATTACAGAGTCAGATTCTTTTCTTAATTCACAAGAATATCCATTTTTGTAATGAAATGTAATGTAATAGTTAAAAGGTGATTTTTCTTTAAAAGAGATAGCGTTAATTCCACTTATCTCATACAACCAATTAATTAAAATTTCAGAACTATTGCTAGATAAATAGTTTGCAATATCTATAGCAAGTTGATCTATCGAAATAAAATTAGAGCTAAAGATAAAATTATTATCTAATTTTTTATCTACACGCAATAACGATTTACCATTTTCACAATTTACTAATGCTTTAACATATTCGTTTTCAATAATGATTGGTTTATCAATTGAAGTGTAATCTCTATCATTGAAAAAATTACATGACAAAACGTGATTTAGATAATGTAATGCGATACCTATATTCGTTTTCCCAGTACAATTATCTCCACCAATGATTGTAAATCTTTCGTCCAATTTCAATTGAACTTTATCAAAGCCTCTAAAATTTTCAATTTTTAAAATATTTGAATTAGTCATTTGTATCGCTCTTAAAATTTAAGGTAACTGACAAACCCGATACCGACAAACCGTAACAAAAATAAAAAGCAATACTCTAAAATATATGTTCATTATACACTCACTTTATATTGTTTTTTTCAGATTCTATAATTGATAGTTCATGTTCAATGTGCATAACAATAGCATCATTTTCACCTAAATCACTAATTAATGATTCAATAAGTCTCTTGTTTTCAGGTTCGTCTATTTTATCTGGATTTAATCTTAACAAATCAGCGACACATCGTATTCTTTTTTTAGTTTCATCATCTCTCAATGGAGTTTCAAAAACATCTACAATAATATCATTAGGCTCACATCCTCTTGTATGAACACATTTTTTATACATACTAACGCACTCAAATTCACCATTTTCATCATTTTGCAATCTAAAAACATTTTCAGGTTCAAAACAGGAAACAATTTGAGGCGAATTGGTTGTCATAATAATTTGATTATCACCCTCTTTCTGCATCATTCTGTACATATTAGCAACTTTTAACTGCAAAGAAGGGTGTAACGATGTCTCTGGTTCGTCAATCAAAATAACGGTGTTTTTAGGCTGATATTTGCAGAATACAATTGCTTGTGTGTAAATTCTACGTTCAGAATTTGATAAAGCATTTACATAAATTTTATTTCCATTTTTTGTCGCAAAAATAGGAATCGAATTATTTTGTATTGAAGACGTACTAGCATGAACACTATCTAGTCTCACATTTAAACCAAAATCTGCAACCATAGCATTAACTTTATCAACATTCAAACCTTCTAAATCAGATAATTGATAATCTTCAAAATGTATAAACGACAATTTACTATCTAAACCTTCATCACCTTCATATTCATACAACCCATCAAACTCGTGGTAGTTTCTGATAACTCTTAACATATCAGTTTTACCAACACCACTTTCGCCAGTGATAACAATAAAATTCTGAGCTTTTCCATTGCTACCTGTTAAATCAAGCCATTGATTTTTATAATTTACTTTTGTGATTTTCATTATTTATTTAACTCAAGAGTTGTTACTTTGCAAGACAATGCTGTTTTATTGCTAATTCTATATTCTTGTTTTTGTTCGCAAGATTTGTAGATTTCCCATTCTTTGGTAAAAATACCCAAAAGTATTCCAAAGATAAATATAATTCCAGCTACTAAACCAACTTTAAATTCATCAGGCATAATAATTCTCCTTTAATCCATTAACAACAATTAATCTATGCGTATTATATACCAATGTGTATATAATGTCAAATTAGATGTGTTTAATAACAAGTACTATTTCTTAAATCGCAAGTTAAAGGATTTCCATTTTTATCGAC
>JAHWHN010000098.1 GCA_019323235.1 Candidatus Woesearchaeota archaeon
CAACAACAATTGATTGATGTTTTCTTTTTAATGTTTTTAATACACTATATCCTAATCTATCATAACCAATTATTAATATAAACTTTTTCTTAAATTTATTAGGAAGATTTTCTAAATTATATGGATTCTTAGAATTTCCGAAAACAATCAAATATTTTTTAAGAACATCATATATTGAGTCTTGAAATTTAAATAAGTAAGATGTAAGTGTTAAAGATACTATTGCAATAACAATTATTGAAGCAAATAACTCATCAGATAAACTATTTGTAGCTTTTCCAAAAAAAGCTAGTATTAAACCAAATTCTGAAATTTGAGACTGTGTAATAGCAGTAAGAAATGAAACTCTTGGAACATAATTAAATAATCTAATTACTATAAAAGTAATTATTGGCCTAATAAATAAAATTAATATAATAAAAGTAATAGTTATTGAAATATTAGACATAATAAGTTCTAAAGGTAAAAGCATACCTATTGATGTAAAGAAAAGTAGAGAGAAAAAATCTTTTAATGGACTAATTCTAGATATAATTTCTAAATCATAAGGTAAGTTTGCTAAAGCTAATCCTGCAAGGAAAGCTCCAATTCCCAATGCTTCCGATGAAATAAAAATTCCAAATATCAAAGCAAAAAATAAACAAACTGCAATTGATGTTAAAAACAATAAATCTTGATATTTAGCAGCAAAAGAGAATGTTCTTGGTAAAATATATTTAGAAGTTAATATGAAAATAACTGTTACAATAGCAATATTAGTTACTAAAGCAATTATTTTAGAAAGAGTAAAGTTACCATATGAAGTTAATGCAATAAAAGCTACTATCGCAAAAATGTCTTGAATTACTAATAAACCCATAGCAATTTTACCATGTAAAGAATCTAATTGATTTTTATCTGATAATATTTTAACAACAACCATTGTTGATGAGAATGCAAATATTAAACCCATATATATGCTAGAAATAATATTTAAACTAAATAAACTTGAAACTCCAATTCCCATTAAAAACAATAAAACAACTAATATTGATCCACCAATACTTGAAACAAAACTTACGTGTTTTAACTTTTCAAATTTAAGTTCCAAACCTGCTATGAATAATAAAAACACAATTCCGAAATAAGATACACTAGAAACAAAATCTTTCATGTGAATTATCTCAAAAATAGGCACTAATAAGATACCTGTTATAATATAAACTGGAATGACTGGTTGCTTAAGAATTTTAGCAATAGATAGTAATAAAGTACTAATTACAAATATAACTGTTAAGTCAAAAAAAATATTATCTATCATATACACCTCTTTTACTGAAAAATGGGGTATTTACTTTAAATATTTTGCCATTTTAAGCATGTTTTACAATCTTAAAACCGCCGGCAGGAAGAATTCTAATAATATCATCTAAATCATTATAATTTAGTTCTTTTTTAATAACTTTAGCTACGGAAGATGGTTTTTCTCTTCCTTGAATTAATTTTACGTAATCTTTAGATTTCTTTCTAACTGCATTCTCTGGAGCAGCCATTAAAGAACCATCTTCTAATTTACAAACACATAAATCTACGCTATTATCAATATAATTAGTTTTACCATAAATCATAAAAGCCCCTTTAGATAGATATTCTCCAGACTTTGGAGTTTTAGAGACTTGTTCAGGTTTAACATAAAATACTTTTTGAGTTTGAAGTTCTAACTTCCAAGCCCTAGAAAAAGTACAAGTAGCATTAGCAACTTCTTTCAAAGTTTCTTTATCAACATCTTTACCTTCTGTTTTTAAAACAAAAAAAGGACTTCCCGCCATATCTGTATGAAATACTAAATCCTCAGGATCAGTATGTTTTTTAATCACAATTTCATTAGAAGTAGCATCTCTACCTCCAATAACTAAAAATCCAGTAGAAGTAAAAAACCATCTGAATTTTTCATACCAATGCTTTTTTCTGTCTGATACTTCAATCTTATTCTCTTCTTCAACCTTTTGTTTTTCAACTAATTCTTTTAACTTTTGTTCATATTTATTCTTAGTCTCTAGAGAACCTTCTAACTTCTTTCTAAATTTTTTAGCTTTTTCAAAATATTCAGAAGCATTCTCATTTACAGATTTTTTAAGATTAAGTTTGATTAACATATTCTATTAGAAATGAAGCTCATTTAAATATCTTTCTTATGTCTATGCTTTTCAAATATAGCAATGCATGCAATAAGTGTTACAATAACAATTAATACTTTAGATAAAGAAATTCCACTACTTCCAAAATGAATATCAAAATTTGTTTTTATAACTAATAAGAAAAGTAAAATAAATATTGTGCCGAAGCAAACAACTAAGTGATGTCTAAGAATGTCAATTTCCTTATTAATCAGCTTTTTTTCTTTTGTAATTAAGCCTGCTATTAAATGTCTTTCTTTCTTTATATTTTTAGATTTACTTGAAACTTTTTTTGATGATTTCTTAACAGTCTTCTTAGCCATACTTATTTATTTAGATTCAAGTATATAAATTTTGCGGAGAAACATTTATATATCTAAATAAAATAATTTAATTATGTTTTTTGAATTATTAGTGCTGGTATTTGGATTATACATTTTAATTAAAGGTGCGGACTTTTTAGTTGAAGGTTCTTCTAAAATTGCAAAGAATTTTGGAATTTCAAACATGGTTATTGGTTTAACAATAGTTGCATTTGGTACATCAATGCCAGAACTAGTAGTTAGTATAGCTTCTTCATTTAAAGGATCAAATGGAATTGTGCTAGGGAACATAATTGGAAGTAACATAGCTAACATGTTCTTAGTTCTTGGAGCAACAGCATTAGTTACAACAATAAAAGTAAGACCTTCTGTAATTAAAAAAGAAATTCCTTTCTCTATATTCTCATCTTTCTTATTAATACTACTAGTAATGGTAATTAAAAATGGTCAAAGATATTTCTCAAGAGCAAACGGAATTTTATTACTATCATTTTTCCTTTTATTCATACTTTATTTATTCCAAACATCGAGAAAAACAGAAATTAAAGAAGTTGAAGAAGAAGTAAAAGAAATAAAGAAGGAAAGAGTAAGTAGAAATATTTCTTATATTATTTTAGGTTTAGTTGGTTTATTCTTTGGTGGAAATTTTGTAGTAGATAATGCTATTAAATTAGCTCAATTATTCAATGTAAGTGAATTCTTAATTTCAGTAACAATCATTGCTGTAGGAACTTCACTTCCTGAACTTGTGACTTCAGTAGTGGCTGCAAAAAAACAACATATGGATTTAGCAGTTGGAAACATAGTTGGTTCAAACATATTCAATATTTTATGGATTCTTGGAATCTCAGCAGCAATTAATCCAATACCTGTAACTGATTTATTATTTGTAGACTTGTTAATTTTATTTGGATTTAGTTCATTCTTCTTATTGACGATAATTACAGACCCAAATAAAGAGATTACTAAAAATACAGGAAAAGTATATTTAGTAGTTTATGCAGTTTACATAATCTCAATTATTGGAAGAAATTTATTTTAATTATTAAATTATTTTTTATTTAATCCAACAAGGAATTGATAAACCAAGTCAGAACAATATTTAGGAATTGTTCCATTAACAAATCCATCAATCCATTTTTTCGTATCTTCACTTAACTTAATTTTAGAACTAACTGATTGTATTAATTCAGATTTAACATCATCATCTAATTTTTGTCTTCTAGCAACAAGCCTTAAACCATCAATAATTTCTTCTTTGTTCAATTCTTTTTTCAGATTTGGATCTTCTTCTCTATTCTTGATATATTTCTTCATATCAAAGTTTTCTCTTTCATTAATATAAGTAAATATGAAATTAGATAGTTCTGAAGGCCATTCTTTAATTATTAAATCTTTATGTTCTCTAACCTTTTCAATAAACTCTTCGTTAACTTTTTCAATCTTTTTACCTTTGATAATTGCAAATAATTCTTTTCTAAAATAAATCGGAATTTTTCTAATTTTTCCAGCATATTCTAATAAAATAGTTTGTATATCACTCAAATCATTATAATCTTTAAATTTCTCAACAGATTTATCTTCAAACTTAACATGTTTCAAAACAGTTTCAGAATCTTCTAATAAATTCTTAGAAGTATTCTTACCACTTTTATTAGATATTGAAATTTTAGCTAAAACCATTGAATGCATTCTTTTCAAGAATTCAATTTTATCTTCCATCTTCAAAATATCTAAATGACCTTGTAAAATTAAATTAAATGCAAATGGTGAAGGAATCTTAGTAATAATTTCTTCAAAAACAATTTCTTTCTCATTAATTTTTCTAATTATTTCAGTAGCATCTTTTAAATTCATTAAATCCTCTAAAACTTCTCTTTTAGCTTCTTTTAAAATTGGGAAGTTTGGATTAATTTCTTTTAATACTTTCATAAGAATCATTGATGCAACTTGTTGTCTTCCAACATTTTTCTCTCTACCCATATAATTTCTTAAAATCATTAAAGAACGTCCCGCACAATGTCTAAATCTTCTCTTCAAAACTTCAGATTTTTCAATAGCATGAATCATAACCTTCTCAATATTATCTGGAGTAATTTGTTTTAAAACTGCTAATACATTAACTGGTTTTTCATAGCTTATATAGAAACCATTATCATTAATTCCAACTTCGACATCTCTTTTTTGTGTAATTGATAAAGAAAAAGCAATAGCTCTAGATAAACAATCATTTACTTTTCTTCCAAATAAAGTATGGAATACAATCTTCTTATCATCTTCTCCATGATAATTCTCAATTAAAATTCTTTTATCATTAGGAATTATTTTACAAAAATCATATTGTTCTTTCATATATTTGAAAATTGCATTAGAAGCCTTATTATCAACATATAAATATTCATTAATAAAATCAAGAACATCTTTTTTATTAGCTTTAGATTCAAAATATTCATTCATTAATCTTCTAAATCTTCCAATATCATTGGCTAAATCAAAAGACAAAGGAAGTTGTTCTGAAAACCAAGATGGTACTGTTGGTGGTCTTGAAATAGAACCTTTAACAAAAGCAGTAGTTCCTTTTGAATATCTAAATTGATAAATATCTCCACCTAATACAAAAATATCTCCTGGTTTTAATCTTTCAAGGAAAGACTCTTCAATAGTACCTATAATAGTTTCACCCATCTTTACTTTAATAGAAGTTTCATCAGGAATAGTACCTATATTTGTCATATAGATCACTCTTGTCATTTTACCTCTACGTTTTAAAGAACCATCTTCATTTTTCCAAATTTTAGCATAAACATGTCTCTCTTCCAATTTTGCATACTCGCCAGCTAAGTAATTAATAATTTCATAATAATCATTCTTATCCAAATCAGAATAACAATAACTATTCTTAATTAATTTGTATAAATCTTCAATCTGTCTTTCTTCATCTGTAACCATACCTACTATTTGTTGAGAAAGAACATCTAAACAATTTTTAGGAATGTGAATTCTATCAATCTTTTTTTCTAAAGCGGATTTAACCATAACTGAACATTCAATTAAATCATCTCTATCTAAAACAATAATTCTTGCTTTAGTTTCCTTATGTATGGAGTGACCAGCTCTACCTGCTCTTTGTAATAATCTAGCTACTGACTTTGGACTTCCTAAACAAATTACTAAATCAATAGAACCAATATCAATACCTAATTCTAAAGAGGTAGAACAAACAACACATTTCATCTTACCTTGTTTAAGATTATTTTCTAAATCTAATCTATGTTTTTTAGAAAGACTACCATGGTGAGCTCCAATGGTGGAATAAACTTCATCTTCATTCTCAATATTATTCTTATATTGTTTAGGGAATTTATTTTTAAGATTATGAACAATTCTTTCGGTAGCAGCTCTAGTGTTAGTAAAAACTAAAGTAGTTTTATGTTCTTGAATTAACTTATTAATTAATTCATATAACTTCTCATGTAAGTGTTCTTGAGAAACATTCATAAAATCTTCTACAGGGGAAAGAACTTCAAAATCATATTCCTTAATATATTGAACATCAACAATTTTACATTTTCTATTAGTTCCAACTAAATAATTGGCTACTTTATCTAATGGTGATACTGTAGCAGATAAACCAACTCTAGTCATTCCTGGAGATAATTCTTGTAATCTTTCTAATGATAAAGACAAATGAACTCCTCTCTTATTTTCTGCTAAAGAATGAATTTCATCAACAATAGTCCATTGAACGTCTTTTAGATTATCTCTAAACTTTGGAGATGAAAGCATAATTGCTAAACTTTCTGGAGTTGTAATTAAAATGTGTGGAGGATTTTTAGTCATTTTGACTTTATCTGATTGAGAAGTATCTCCAGTTCTAACTCCAACTCTTAATTTTAATTCCTTCTCAGATAACTCTTGAATTTCTTTTAGTGGAGATAGTAAATTTCTTTCAATATCATTAGATAAAGCCTTTAATGGTGAAATATAAACACAATAGATTTTATCTTCTAATTTATCTTTCTCATCCAAATCTACCAACTCATTCAATATAGCACCAAAAGCAGATAATGTCTTACCTGAACCTGTTGGAGAGGAAACTAATATGTTTTCCCTAGAATGTATTGTGTAAATGGAATACTTTTGAGGTTCAGTAAAGTCTTCAAAATTAGAAAAGAACCATTTTTTAAAAGTAGGATTTAGAATTTTAATATTCTGAGATCTAGTAAAAGGTTTCTCCATAAACGTAATATTCTTGTTCTCACTACCTTCTTTATTAACCATTTTGAGAAAAAACCTAGTATCATTTATATACCTTACGCGTAAATGTCCAATGACCAGTGGTTTTTGGTATTTTTTCTGAAAATAAGTTAATTTTTTAAATAATCTAGAACAACTTATATTTTATGGGTAAAGGTAAAAGAAATAGGAACAAAAGAAATGATAATATTGAAGAAAAAGTAATTAGAGATAAATCTTCTATATCTGGATTATTATTTCCTACTGTATTATCATTAGCAACTATAACAATTCCAGCCTATTTTTATCATAAAAGTAAACAAAAAGAAGAACCAAAACCTGTTATAGAATACAAAACTGAAAATACTAATAATTTAAGCTCAAATGAATTTCAAGAAAATAATTCAAATTTAGAAAAGATATTGAATGAATTTGATGATAAATTAGACAAAGCAATTGGTAAATATGCAGAAAGAAGAATTCAATATCATGGTAACAAATCTAAAAAGTTTTACATAATAGGTTTTGCTCATAATTATATTAATGAAATTGATGGTAAAGTAATTGAAGAAATAAGACCTGAAAATGTTCCAAGAGTTCAAGCAAATTGTTATAAATTAATAGAAGTATTGAATAAAGATTTTAATGTAAAAAACTTATTATGTGAGGGTTCAGAACCAGGTTTTTATACAGCAACTTCAAAAACAAAAATTGTTGAAGATGAAAGTTTTGAAGGTTTGATTAAATATTTCTCAAATGATGATTGTGCTGCATTCACTGCCTTCAAGGCAACTAATCCTGATAAGATTGCTTATTATGGTATTGATAGTAGAAAATTATTAGATGATGGAAAAGAAATAAACATGTTCATGAAAAGTAATGAACAAACAAAAGAAGCTTTATCTTATTTGGAAGGTCAGGGTCAAATAAAACAAGCAATTGAATTAGAAGGTCAAATTTATTCAGTTAGACAAAGAGCATTATGGAATCAAAGAACTGATCAATTTTTTGTAAACACTTTAAATTTCTTTTCTAATCCAAAAAATTATACTGTTGAGAATAACGTTTCTGAATATAATGAAATTGGTGGTGCTTCTGTTGCTATGATGGGTATAGGTCATGTTCCAAGATTTGTTTATTTAATCAATCAAGCATTTGATGGAGAAATTAATTTAATACTTCCAAAAGATTTGAAAAAAGAAACTTTAGATGAATTTGAATTAAACTCATTAAAATATAAATCAAAATAATTTAAATTTCAAACAATTCTCCAATACATACAGACTCTAAATCTAAATACTCAAATTCTCTAGGAACTTTTTTCTCATAAACAAATTGTTTTTTCTCATTAGAATAATTTATTTTAAAATAAGCACCATTAACAGCAAAAACTAACTTTCCTAAATTTTCTTTAACTCTTCCTTCTGGATAAAATACTACTTCTAAATCTCTAGAAATATATAAAACATCTTCATTAATTTCTTCGATAGACTCTATTGTTTTTAAATGACCGAATTTCTTAAATTCATTACCTTCATTAAGAAAATCAATCAGACATCTTACTTTATATTCAGGGTCCATCTTAAATTAATAAAAAGGATTATTTAAAAATATAATCCATCTTAAAAAGTTATTTTAGTATGACTACTGGATTTTTGTTATAAAAATCTTTAGCAAAATTCAATTTCTCTTTACTATTTGAGTATAGAGTAATTATCACTTCACCTTTTTTGACTTTTTCTTTTTCATGTTTGTGGATATATAATCCTGCTTCTTGGTCGAAAGGAGCTCCAGCAATTCTTGCAGTTTTAGAAATTAATGAATTGTTTAAATTCTTCACAACACAATCTTCTTTAGCTTTTATTTCATAATTGTATCTAGCAGTTTTGATATCTTCTGGTTTAACATATTTCTTACCACCTTGTGAATAAATTATATCTCTCATTTTTTGTATAGCTAATCCTGATTCTAAAATTTCCTTAGCATAACTCTTTCCTTTACCTTTCTTACATTTACCACATAATTCAAACATCTTACCAGCTAATTCCAAACCTTTATTTTCTAAATCTAAAGGTCTAGTTTCATCTTGCATTAAAACTTTAAGAACATCTTTTGCTTCTAAAGAAGGTCCAATACCATTACCAATTGGTTCATTACCATCAGTAATAACAACATCCATTTTCATATTTAGAAGTTTTGCAATCTTCAAAAATTTTCTAGATAATTCTTTAGCTGCTTTTTTTGTTTTAACTTTAGTTTCATTTCCTATTGGAATATCAATTAAAACATATTTTGCTCCAACACTACCTTTCTTAGCTAGTATTGAGGCTAACATTTGTCCTTCAGCATCAATAGATAAAGGATGTTCAACTTTAATTATCTTATCGTCAGAAGGAGCTAAATTCATAGCACCACCCCATACAATACATCCATTATTTTTTTTAACAACTTTCTTCATATCATTTAAAGATAAAGTAACATTAGCTAAAACTTCCATTGTATCAGCAGTTCCTGCTGGGGAAGTAATAGATCTCGAACTTGTTTTAGGAATTTTTAATCCAGCAGCAGCAATAATTGGTACAACAATCATTGTAGTTCTGTTACCAGCAACTCCACCAGTACAATGCTTATCTAAAACAATATCGTCATTTAATTTTAAAACATCTCCTGTTTCAATCATTGCTTTAGTTAAATCAGCTGTTTCTTTATCATTTAAACCATAAATGTAACAAGCAGCTGTAAAATAAGAAATTTCAATTTCTGTTAATCTATCATAAACAATATCTTGCGTAATTTCTCTTAATTCTTGAAAACTTAATCTTTGACCATTTAGTTTATCTTTAATATATTTAATAGATGTAGGTTTACCTGCAAACTTAGCTTTAATCTCTTTTGATTTCTTCAATCCTAACTCATCAGAGACTTCCTTAAATAAAGCAATTTCTCCTTCTTTAACAGTTTTACTATGGTTAGTTATATCAACAACAACATGAGAATGCTTATTTCCATTAATTAAATGTAATCTATCTCCACCATGTATTTCATATTTAGAAGCATCTTTACTATTAATAATAGCTACTCTAATATCTCCGGAAACAATTTTTGTTCTTTTTGCTTTAAATCTCATTTATACCTCTTTTAAAATATGATTAAATATTTAATTTATTTATGTTCTTGCTTCTCCATACAATTTAACATAACTAACTAATAATGCTAATACTAATGGACCTACTAAAATTCCAACAAATCCAACAGTCATTAGACCTCCAAAAATTCCTACATAAACAAGTAAAGGATGAACTTTCATTTTTTTACTAGTAATATAAGGCCTTACTAAATTATCAATTTGTGATATTGCTAAGAATCCATAAACCATCAAGAAGATTCCTGCATAGATAACATTATTTTGATCAGAAGAGATACCATTTAAAATCATACTTAAAGATAAAGGGAACCAAATTATACTTGAACCTAATATTGGTATAATTGCAAATATTGTAAGCATAACTGCCCAAAATACTGGAGCAGTAATTAAAGGAAGCTCCCATTGTGTAAAGAATAAATTAATAATTCCAAAACCAATTAATGCAACGATACCTTGAGATATAGCAGCAACAATATATCCAAACATAACACTTTTACTTATTTCAACAAACATTCTGCTTAAATCATTATATCTTCTTTTATCCATTGGTAAAACTTCTCCAAGTTTCTTTGAAATGAGGGTCCCATCTTTTAAGAAATAAAATAATGAAACTAGCATAATGAAAATTCCAATTAAAACTCTAGGCAATGCGGTTATAAAATTAGAAACTTTAGTTATAACAGCATCTGTAGCTCTCATAATACCTTGTTCAGCATAATATTTTAATTTTGGATTTTCAAAAATATCTTTTAAGTTATTAATAAAATTACAAGTGAAATCTCGAGGTTCGCATATTTTTTTAACTGGTGATAAGAAAATTTGTTTTGAAGTTATGTAAGCTACTGTTGATTCTTTAACAATTTCATCAACAATAAAATAAGTTGGAACAATAATCATTAACAATAAAAGTAATGTAATTAATAATGCAGAGATCCATTCTTTTTTTAGTTTTTTTGAAAAGTATTTATGCATTGGGAAAATAACCATTGCTATAACTGCAGCACTAATTAAATATTTTAGTAAAGGGATAGTTAGAATAATAGTTGATATGATTAAAATAACTAATACAATGTAAAAGAATACTGATCTATGTACTTTTTTATTTTTCACCATACTACCTCTTTTTCATGGACCTGCCC
>JAHWHN010000099.1 GCA_019323235.1 Candidatus Woesearchaeota archaeon
ACCCAAGAAGGAACAAAGTTACATTTCATCTCTGTTAGGTCTTCGAAATCCAGTTTCGTATTTAAACCTTGCGGTATATCTGTCCTGAAACGCTTATTATCAACAACATTTATCCAAAAATTAATACTTTCTCCATATTCTAAATAAATTTCTTCCCTATATGAAGGCATTACATTTTGACAAATTTCACAATAAGTAGCTGCAAATAAGATTAAAGTTGGTTTCCCTTCTAAATCTTCTAATGATGAGAATTGACTAATTACACTATTAGAAACACAACCAGTCATTAATAGAATTACAAGTAATAAGATTAATTTTCTCATTATGGAAAAGGAATCAATTTCATTTATAATTTTTACTAAATTTTTGATTTAATTGTTAAATTTGTAAATATTACAATAAGAATAAAATAATTTTAATTTTGCTTGCGTACGTTTTATAAAAAATTAAAGTAATATTTAATTATGAATATTAAATTATTATCTAAAGACGATCAGCCCCGTGAGAGAGCTAAGAGAAAAGGATTTTTTAGTTTATCCGATTCTGAATTATTTGCTCTTATATTGCAAAAAGGTTCTAAAAATCAAAATGTATTAGAATTATCTAATTATTTAATGTCCAGATATGGTTTTGAAAAGTTAAATAATTGTTCTATTTATGAGTTAATGAAAGTAAGAGGAATTGGTGAAGCTAAAGCAATGCAGATATTATCTTTATTTGAATTGTTTAATAGATTTAATAGACAAAAAAGAAACATCACAACAAGAATTAAAACTCCAAATGATGTTTTTGATTATTTTGTTGATTTTTTAAAAAATAAAAAGCAAGAATACTTTTATGTATTATTATTAAATTCAAAGAATGATATAATTAGACATAAGCTAATATCAATTGGAACTTTAAATCAATCTTTAATTCATCCTAGAGAGGTATTTAAAACTGCTATGAAAAGCTCTGCTAATTCAATAATTTTAGTTCATAACCATCCTTCAGGAGATGTTGAACCGAGTAAAGAAGATATTGAAGTAACTGAGAAGTTTGTTGAAATCGGAAAGCTAGTAAATATCAAAGTTTTAGACCATATTATCGTTGGAGATGAGTATTTTAGAAGTATTTTATAAAAATTTTTAAAGAATTGTATCTATAACTAAAAAATGGTTAAAAGAATTGTCAATTATATTATTGATAATAAAGGACATATTACTAAATATGGAATAATAAGTATCATTTCAACAAGTGTCGATTTTTTAATTTTCACAACTCTTACTAAGTTTTTCTTAGTTCACTATATTATATCAAACATAATATCATACTCTTGTGGTTTATGCACCAACTATCCTCTTAATAGAAAATATAATTTTAAGAGTAAAAATAAGAAAATTGCTCACCAGTTTTCATTTTTTGCAACTATCTCATTAATAGGTCTTGCTATAAACACATCATTATTATTTATTTTTGTAAACTTTGTTGGTTTAGATGCTTTAGTATCAAAGCTAATTGCTATTTTCCTAGCTTTCTTTTGGAACTATGTTGGACATAAACATTTAGTTTTCAAAATATTTAAATAGTGTCCAATTAAATTATAAAAAATGGTATTCAATGGAGATAAAAAATTTGGAAAGAGCATCTTATATTATCCTGAAACTAAATTTAAGAATTTTCTAGTTCCATTAGTTCCTAAATTTATAGAAACTTATCACTTAACTTATACTACAATATTATGGTGTATTGGAGTTTTAATTTTTAGTTATTTAGCTAAATACAATATTCAATACCTGTGGCTAGTGTCTTTAATGTTAGTTTTACAATATATTACTGACTTATTAGATGGAGAAATTGGAAGACGAAGAAATACTGGTTTGATTAAATGGGGATTTTATATGGATCACTTACTAGATTTTGTATTTTTAGGATGTTTATTAATTGGTTATTCTGTTTTATTACCAGATAATTTAAAATATATGCAACTTTACATTATGGTTTTATTTGGTTCATTTATGGTTAACTCATTCTTATCATTTGCAGCTACAAATGAGTTTAAAATTGCTCATTTAGGAATTGGACCTACTGAGTTAAGACTAGTTTTTATCTTAGTTAATACTTTGATTATTATTTATGGACAAACACATTTGGCAGTATTATTACCATATTTACTTATTTTTTCATTGTTGGGATTATGTGTTACAGTTTACACTACCCAAAAGAAAATTTGGGCTATAGATATGAAAAATATAGAGAAAACAATAAAAAAGAAATGATATTTCTCTTAATCTATGAATCACGATATTCTTAATGAAGCAATTGAAATTACTTGTCAAAGATTTAATTCTATGCTAGATTGTTTTAATGATTTCAAAACTGAAAAAGAAGTAAAAGATTTTTTGGATAAGGATTTAGAAACTTGCTTCTCAACCATTGTTGCTTCTGGTAGTGGAGCTTCAGTTCCACATTATGAAGGCAGTGAGGTTTTAAAAGAAGGATTTTGCGTAATTGACTTTGGGATTAAACATAAAGGAATTTGTACAGACATAACTAGAACTGTTTATATTGGAAATCCTTCAAAAGAAGAATTAGATTTATACAATTATATTTTACAAGAACATAATTATATGTTAAAAAAATGTAAAGTTAATTCTAAACCAAGATATATTGAAAAGTCTTTTAGAAGAAGGTTAAAGGATAAGAATAAGTTGTTCATACATAAGTTAAGTCATGGGATAGGTAAAGAAGTACATGAGAAACTTCCTAAGGTAATGAAAGAGAATTCTTACATCACAATAGAACCAGGATTTTATGAAAAAGATAAGTTTGGTATTAGAATTGAAGATGATGTAATTATTAGAGATGGAAAGAGAGTTGTTTTAACTCACTCTGTTCCTAAAGAATTAAAAATATTTAATATTAAGAATTAAATCTAATTAGCTGTTCTTTTGAATTTCTTTTCTAGTTCACCAAGAGTTATATTAATCATAGTAGGACGGCCATGAGGACAAGAATATGGATCTTCACAAACTCCAACTTTTCTTATTAATACATTCATATCTACAATAGATAATTCATCTCCTGCCTTGATAGATTTTCTACAAGCTCTGCTTGCAATCATATCATCTATTTTATCTTGAGTTAATTTCTCAAAATTGTCTAAATCTAATAAGAAATCCATTATTGAATCTTTATCTTTTAAAGTTATAATTTGAGGAATGGTTCTAATAATAAATGTCTTATCTCCATATTCTTCTATTTCAAAACCCATTTCATTTAACATTGGAAGATATCCTTTAACATTCTCAAAATCTTGTTGAGGTAATTCTAACATAAGTGGGTTTAATAGTTTTTGAACTTCAACATTTTTGTTTTTGTACTGATTTAATAATAATTCAAAATTAACTCTTTCTTCCATTGCGTGTTGATCTATAATTAAAAGACCTTTTTCATTTTCTGCTAAAATATAAGTTTTATTTAATTGAGCTAGAGGTTTTATCTTTCCAAGTTTATTTGGAATGTATTCTTCTTCTGATTCTTTTATGTAACTATCACTTTTTACTGAATTTGCATTTTCAACATCTAATATTTGTTGACGTTCATTTGAAAAATCATAATTTTGTTTTACTTTTCTATCAATGTTTAAATCTACATTAACTTCTGGAACTAAATTGTTTTTCTTGAAAGTATCTCTTAATGCATTAAATACTGATTCATATAACTCTTCTTCATTTTCTATTCTAATAATGTCTTTAGTTGGATGAACATTAACATCAGTCTTTGTAAAGTCCATTTCAACATATAATATTGTAACAGGATGTCTATCTAAAAATAATAAAGTATGATAAGCATCATAAATTGCTTTAGATACAGTTTCACTTTTTACATATCTTCCATTTATGAATAGTGTTTGAAATGATTTATCTGCTTTTGTTATGTATGGCTTTGCTGCATAACCTTTTACTTTTATATTATCTTCAAAGTTTAATTCCATCAAATTTTTAGCTAATTCAATTCCATAAATATCTACGATTTTATTTAGTAAATGATCTGTTTTTGGAATGTTTAAGATTTCTTTATCATCATGTATTAATTTAAATGAAATATTTTTGTTAGAAAGAGCATATCTTATTACAATGTCTTGAATTTTTGAGAATTCAATTTCTCTTGATTTCATATAATTCTTTCTTACTGGAGTATTGAAAAATAAATCTGAAACCTCTACTATAGTTCCTTTGTTCATACCAATTTCTTTTTCTTTAATTAATTGACCAGCTTCTATTTCTACTTTAATTCCACCATCTCCATTATTTGTTTTAAGAACTAAATTTGAAATTGCAGCAATTGAAGACAGGGCTTCTCCTCTAAATCCTAATGTATTAATATTAAATAAATCTACTAATTTTGAAGTTGTATGTTTATGATATGATATTAAAGCATCTTCTCTAGACATCCCAGAACCATTATCTATTACTCTTATGAATGCTTTACCACCATCTCGTACCTCTATAGTAATTTGATCCGAACCAGCATCTATTGAATTTTCCATTAACTCTTTTACAACAGAAAATGGTCTTTCAATTACTTCTCCCGCTGCAATCTTATTAATGGTTTCTTTATCCAATATTTTTATATTATTCATTTTTATTTTGTTCAAATCTTAAATCTAAAGTATACTCCTCATAATGATCATAAATATGTCCTGCAAAAAAATCATCTTTAGTAAAACCTAAGAGATTTGCAACACCTTCAATATCTTCTTTGTTGCCCTCAATTTCCATAAATATTGGAATCTTTGGTGCTTCAATAATCTCAACAACACAACCCTTTAATTTATAATATTGCCTTTTATATTCATAATATGCTTTTTTTGAAAAACCCATTAATTCTAACATTCTTTTTAATTTGGGTTCATCTTTTAAATTAAATTCTAACTCTTCTCTTATTTTGTGATTATCTTCAATTACACTTGGACCTTTTACAGTAATAAATACATCTTCCCCTTCATCTCTGATTCTCACAAGTATTTTTTCTTTATTAGTATAATCATTATGGTAGACATAATTTTTTTGAAAAACGCTTTTTAAAAATTGGGCATTAAGCTCTTCCATTTTTTTTTTAATATCTTCAACATCTATTTCTAATATTTTAACTTCAATCTCTTCATTCATTTTTCAAAACCTGACAATGTCAATTGACTTTTATTTTTTGGTTCTTGTTTCTTCGATATATCTCTCCAAGAAATTTCTTTTAATTCTTTTTGACCTTCGTCTTTCTCAA
>JAHWHN010000100.1 GCA_019323235.1 Candidatus Woesearchaeota archaeon
GGAAATAAATAAAGAATTCTTGTTCCATCAGATTTTATTCTTAAAAAATCCACTATACATACCTTTAATCGTTTATAATTATTTTTTTCTATATATCCTTGTTCGATATAGAGTTCGTCATCTCGGGTATAACCTTGAGCGTTCTTATTTGAAAACCAGGCCCTCATTTCTCCAATAAAATCATTATTTAAACTACTTCTTAATTCATATTTAAAAGTGCTTCCACGATTTAACGGATTCATTAAAATATAATAAAAAAATGATTAATAAAGATTTATATAGAACAGGCTATTTTAATTAATATGAAAAATCATAGAAAAATGGTGGTAATAAGCCTTGGTGGAAGTTTAATTGTTCCAGAAAATATGGACTTAAAATTCTTAAGAAATTTTAAAAAAGTAATAAAAAAGAACACTAAAAATTACAAATTTGTAATAGTCTGCGGAGGCGGAAGTGTTGCAAGAAAATATATTAACGCCTTAAATGAAGAAGGAAAGAGTGAATACCTTCAAAGTCTTGCAGGAATAGCAATAACAAGGGTTAATGCTAGATTTATGAGTTATTTTTTTGGTTTTGATCCAGAATTTGGAATCCCCCATGATATGAAACATGTTGAAAATCTATTAAAAAAACACGATATTATATTTTGTGGGGCATTAAGATACGCTCCAAATCAAACCAGCGACGCTACTGCTTGTAGATTAGCAGCCTATCTGAAAAGTGATTTTATAAATTTAACAAATGTAAAAGGACTTTATGATAAAAACCCCCTAAAATATAAAAATGCTAGATTTATCCCAGAAACAACAAGAGAAAACCTAGAAAAAATTATGAAACAAATAGAACAGAAACCCGGAATGCATGGGCCCGTAGACCATACTGCTATGCAAATAATAAAGAAAAACAAAATTAAAGTTTTCATAGTTGGAAATAATGCAAATCAATTAGATAATTTGTTAAATAATAAGCCTTTTATAGGAACAAAAATTGATTAATTCTAGATTATTAGGGAATATGATAAAAACAACAAATATAAATGAAGCAAGAAACCAGGCTGATAAACTTAGAAGAGAAAATAAATCAATTATAATTCTTAGTCAAGATGACGAATTTAATAGAAAAGCTCTTGAGATAAAAAATCTAGATACCCTAATAATTAACGAAAATTTAAACCAAAAAGATTATTCAAAACAAAGAAATTCAGGATTAAATGAGGTTCTTGTGAAGATTTGTGCAAAAAACAATATTTCCATAGGAATCCAAATAGAAGAAATAATAAAAAAACCTTCAAAAGAGAAGGCCATTGCCTTATCTAGATTGATGCAGAATATAATGCTTTGTAAAAAATCTAAAACAAAATTAATTTTTATTAAAAAAGATAATAAATATGATAGAGAACTTCAATCGCTTTTAATTTCTTTGGGTGCAGATACAAAACAAGCAGAAATTGCAGTACAATAATTTTTTTAAAGTGTTTTCTAGATAAAAATAGATGGTAATAAGAACATGTGCATTGATCTGTGCTTATAATGAAGAAGAAACAATTGCAAGAGCAGTAGGAAGAACTGCTTGTTTTATTCCAACATATGTTATTGATGATGGAAGTAAAGACAAAACTATGGAAAATGCAAAAAGAGCCGGTGCCTTCGTTTATAGTCATGAAACAAATAGAGGAAAAGGAGATGCGTTAAAAACCGGTTTTGAACATTTCTTTAAAACAAATTATGAGGCAATAATAACTCTAGATGCAGATCTTCAACATCCCCCCGAATATATTCCACAATTTATAGAAAAATTAGATCAGAATTATGATGCCGTAATAGGAAAGAGAGATTTTTCAACAATATCCGTACCATTATCAAGAAAGATAGGAAATAGATTAGATTCTAAGATATTATCAAAATTATTAGGACAGGAGATTCCAGACCCACAGAATGGATTTAGAGCTTTTAAAAAAGAAACATTAGAAAAGATTATTCCAAATTTAACAAATTCAGGATTTCCATATGAATTAGAATTATTAATTAAAATGACTAAAGAAAGATATAAGATAGGATGGCAAGAAATACC
>JAHWHN010000101.1 GCA_019323235.1 Candidatus Woesearchaeota archaeon
ACATATTTTAGAATAAAAAGTATCCTTTGGATCATTTTAAAAACTGGTTAAAGCTCCAATAAGTTTAAACATTAGAGATATAACAATTATCATTAAAACAGTACCTAATACAATACCTATTACTTGCTGAGTTATCTTTTCTTCATTAACTCCGTTTTTTCTCATTTGGTTAATATAAGAAATGGCTATAAAAGCATAAAGAGTTGTCACTGAAAATACGAGATTTTTAACTAAATTATCCCCAATTACAATCAAAAGAGCACTAATCATGAATAAGGTTATGCTTATTCTTAAGGCCCATCTTAGTACTTTATCCAGTATCATAATTTGTAATTCATTAACATGTTTATAAATTCTTGTCACTACTAAGGAATACACACTATCCATAATCTTTATAAAGAAAACACAATTACTAAAAATTAAATATCACCTCTTTTTCCCGCACAGGCTTTCTCTGAAAGCTTGTGAGGGTTTTATAATCTCTAACTAATCCTATTATTATTGTTATTATTATTTTATTAATTCTTGTTCATGTAATAGACACATCCAAAAATAATAATTCCTGAGAAGATTCCCACTAAATATGTTAAGAATAGTTCATAATTTGACTTGTTTTCCAAATATGATTCATTGTTAAAACTTAAATCCAATTGCTTTTTGTTATTTTCTAAATATAAACTAAAATCACTTAATTCCATTGAATATTGAGAGAATAGTAATGATGAATAAATACTTTCATTAATTAGATTTTTAGAATATTCATAATAAGAATAACCTAATATTGGGAATAATTCAGATTCTTGTTGTTTAATTATAATCCCTTTGGCAATTTCTAGCTTTTGATTAATTAATTCTTTAATAACTGTTTCATTAATAATGCTAGTTCCTCCAATAATAACGTCTGCTTGAGCTTTTGCTAAAGAAGCATAGTTCATACATAAGGCATAATCTCCTTTTTTATATTCTTCTTTGGCATTTATCAGATCCTTATCTAAATCATTAAGTCCTATTGTAATAATAGATTCTAGATATTGTATTCTGGAATTAGCTTCTTCTATTTTATCAATACAACTTTTCTTAAGATTTTCTTCATTAATTTCTAAAGTCTTACCTTCTTTTTCAAAAAATAAACTCCAAGATTCTGCAGAATATAACCTCTCTATTGAAAAAGAATAGTATTCAATTGAAGCTTGAGAGTTATTATTTTCAAGTTCTTCTCTCGCTAAATCATTTGCTTCTTTAGCATTATTTAATCTTTCTTTAACTACTATGTATGTTTGAAGATTTGGAATATTACTTAATTTTCGGTTATCAAGTTTTTTTTCGAAATCTGAAATTTCTTCATCTAATTTATCTAAGATTTTAGATGTAATTTCTAAATTTTCATTAATTTTATTTCTTAATCTAATATTATTTGTGAAACATTTTGATGCTGCTGAGTAATAATCTTCTTTTTCAGTTAATTCATCAATATCTTGAGTTAAATTTTCATATCTTTTAGTATAATTTGATTCATCAATATTTGAAATCATATCATAAGTTCTACCACATAATTTAACAGCAATATTTTTCATTATTTTCTTATAATCTTGATCTATCTCAACACTTTCATTATTATTTTTACTCAAATTAATATTTGTAAACTCAACTAATACCTCATCCAAATTAGAAACTTCTATAACTTCGATTTTTTTAAACTTAGAATATTCTTCTACAGAAATTGTTTCATTAAGATATTCGATAAACTCTCCTTTTGGCACTAGTACTTTTTCAAAACCAGATGTTTCTGCAACATCAATTTTCTCCTTAATACCTCCAACAGGTCCAATAATATTCCCAGAATTAATAGTTCCAGTAATTACTACTTTCTCATCAATTTCTAAATTTTTTAAAGTTGCTGTTGTAATTAAAGCCATAGCTGAACCAGCAGAAGGTCCCCCGATAATTGAAGAACTTGACTTAATTGTATAAATAAAATCTAAATTACTACAATCCAAATCTAAATACTTACATGAAATCTCTTTAGCTATTCTAGTAGAAACTTGAGTATCAATTTTGGTCAAAGGTTGAGTTTCTAATAAAATTCTTCCCTTTCCAGGTATTATTTCTAATGTTAATTCCGCTAGACTTCCTATAAAACCATCTTCTGTTTCTTGGACAGCTAATAGTTGCATAGAATTTTCCAATGCATTAACATTTGAAATTACAATTGCTAATATAAAAACAAAGATAAATAACTTTTTCATTAACAATTGTTTATAGTATATTATTTATAAAGATATTTGATATAGATTGAATATAATTTATGTATTTCAAAGAAAAACATTTATTAATAAATCTTTAATCTTTAGATAAATAAAGGGGAGATTTAAATTTATAATAAAATTGAGTGAAAAAAATGGAATTACCAAAGCATTACAAACCAGAAGAATCAGAAATTAAGTTGATGAAATATTGGGAAGAAGAAAAAATTACTTCTTTTGATAAAGAAGATTTATCTAAAGAAGTCTTTTCTATAGACACTCCACCACCAACAGTCTCTGGTAAAATGCATATGGGTCATGCTTTTGGTTATAGTCAGTTTGATTTTATAGGCAGATATAAAAGAATGAAAGGTTTTAATGTATTACAACCTTTAGGAACTGATGATAATGGACTTCCAACTCAAATTTTAATTCAAAAATTAAAAAAAGTTAAAGCACAATATATGGATAGAACCGAGTTTAGAAAATTATGTCACCAAACACTTAACGAGGAATTAAAACCAAAATATATTGGAGATTTTAAAAGATTAGGTATGGGTTATAATTGGGAATATTCTTATTCAACTGTAGACCCACATTGTCAAAAAGTTTCACAAAAATCATTTATTGATTTATATAAAGCTGGTCGACAGTATAGGGCTGAAGCAGCATCAATGCATTGTCCTAGTTGTGAAACTGCAATTTCTCAAGTAGAATGTGAAGATGTAGAACTTGATTCTTTTTTTAATGATAT
>JAHWHN010000102.1 GCA_019323235.1 Candidatus Woesearchaeota archaeon
ACAATTTTTTATGTTTTTATATAATTTTTTAAAAAAGACAGTTAAATTTCTATTCCCCGAACGGATATTAGATTCAGTTAAGAAAGTTCATTACTTAAAGACGCTAGAACACTTTAAGATAGAGTACGAGAAAGATTTAATATTTGTGAATAAACTTGTTAAAGAAGGAGACTTTGTTATTGATGTAGGAGCTAATATTGGTGTTTACACAAAATACCTATCTAAATATGTTGGTCCCAAAGGAAATGTGCTTAGTATAGAGCCAATATTAAGCACTTATAATTATTTAACAAATAATGTAAAAAAAATGGAATTAAAAAATGTCAATACACTAAATATTGCTTTGTCAAATGATAGTTCTTCTGTTCGTTTTCAAATTCCAAGTGGTCCCTCTGGCCAGAACTATTTTAGAGCACGAATCGTAACTAATGATATAGCTAAGAGAAACTCTACATTGATTGTAAATGCAGTAAGATTGGATGATTTAATAAAAAAGGATAATCAAAAAATGTCTTTTATAAAGATTGATGTAGAGGGATATGAGTATTATGTTTTGTTGGGAGCAATGAATACAATTGATTCATTTAAACCTTCACTTTTAATTGAAGTCGAAGGCGATCCATCAGAGAAGAACTCCAAAGCCGAACAAGTATTTAATTTGTTAAAGTCTCGTTCTTACGAGCCATACATAGTCCTGAATGAAAGACTTAAGAAATGGGCAGTTGGGGAAAGAGCATTTAACTATTTTTTTCTTAGAGAGAATCACTTAAAAATGATAAACAATTCTCCAAATACCACTTTATAAGTATTTAGTTTTAATTATTAAAACAAATGTGAATGAAAAGCCCTCTTCTGACCATTGTAATTGTTAACTACAATTCGTTTAATTTACTTTATAAATGTCTGCTAACATTAAGTGAAAAATCTCATAATTTAGATTTTGATGTATTAGTTGTTGATAACAATTCTACAGAGGGAGACGTCTTTGATATAATAAAGAAATTTAAATTTGTTCAGCTTATTAGAAACAATAAAAATATTGGATTTGCAGCAGCAAATAATATGGCTGTTAAACAAGTAAGTAGTGAATATCTACTTCTACTTAATAATGATACTGCCTTAATTGAAAACTCTTTAAAAATAGTCATTGAATTTGCGAGAAAACTAAAAGGTAATTATATAATTGGATGCAAATTACTTAATATAGATCGAAGCCATCAAAATTCAGCAATTAAATTTCCTGGATTGTTTAGACAATTTGCTGCAACCTTTTATCTTGACAAGATTTTTTTTAAGTCGAAACCTTTTAATAAAAAGTATTTGCACCTAGAAAAGGAGAAGAATCCACAGGAAATAGATTCTGTTTTTGGCGCGTTTATGTTTATGCCAAGGGAAACTTATAATAGATTAAACGGATTCGATGAAAGATTCTTCTTCTATTATGAAGATATTGATCTATGTTTTAGGTTAAATAAGTTAGGAGGTAAGGTATATTATTTTCCAGGTACATCAGTTATTCATTTTGGGGGTGGTTCTACAAATAAGAATTTAAAGTTTGAAGTGAAAAACAAAATGATTTCTAGGATCCAATATGCGCAGAAACACTTTAAAGGAATATACAAATTTTTATTTGTTTTGATTGAGTATTTTGGATTGTTATTTAGGATTCCATCTTTCTTCATATTGGGGATTATTACTATGGACAAACGGTTTATCAATAAATCAGTATATATGTTAAGACTTTTATTTTTTTACCCTCGAAATTTATTCAAGTGATATTTTATAGTTAAATGTTAAGAAAAACTAAATTATATTTTGACTTAGTACGTAGGCTCACCCCAACACAAATATACTATCTATTTAAGAATAGGATTAAAACGAAACTGATTCCTTCATTATTTTACAAAAAAAGAGTAAAAAAAATTGATTATATAAAATTTCAGGAATTTTTGACAAATGCAAAAAGAATCGTATATATTCAAGAAGACTCAATACCAATTTGGAGTGCACGGAGAGAAATAAGTCGGGAAAAACAGCATTATTATTTTAATGAGTTAAATACGCTGCTTGAAATGGAACAACAGACAGCAGAAGAACC
>JAHWHN010000013.1 GCA_019323235.1 Candidatus Woesearchaeota archaeon
TCAATTTTTTCTGCAAAAATTTCTGATAAGTTCATATTCTCATTAATTCTATAATTATTAGCAACCTTCTCAACAATAAATAAATCTCTTAATCTTAATAATTGACGACGAACATTAGAAGAAGCTAATCCTTTCAATTCTAACTTTCTTTTCTTTCTATTCTTTGAAGCTTCATATCTAATCTCTTCAGAAGATAATTCTTTCTTCTTTTGTTGAGCTTCTAATAAAGCTTGTAAAACATCAACAATAACATCTCTAGAATCTCCGGGTTGTAATAAACCAATTGACAAACAAAACTTCTTAATTAAATCCCGTCCACTCAACTTATCAGGTTTCTCATATTTCCTTAGTGTGATTTCACCAAGGGCCATATCCATACTAATTTTCTTTGCCATTGCTTAAATAGTTTAAGAAATAATATATAAATGTTGTTAAAATTGAGAAATTCCGAATATTTTTCGGCAAATTCGTAAATATCTTTTAAAAGGCAAATGAACTATAATAGTTATGGTTTTAGGATTAGTTAAAAAAATTGGAATTAAGAAGTCATTACTTGCTTTTACATTAATGTCAGGTTTGTCTTTTTTTTCAGGATATTATTTTAAAAAGAGTGAAAATGATTTAATAATTGAAAAGAATAATCTGATCAAAAAAGAATATATAGAATTTAAAAAAGATATAACACAAAAATCAAATTCCTATGGGATAGAAAGTATTTTTTTAGACAAAGACACAACTGGTTCTGTTAACTACGAATGTTTTAAAGATTATCCTCTTTTTAATAACTTTTCTGATGAAATATATCAAGATTTCTTTAAGCAAGCAAATTTATGTGAATTAAATGCTTATTTCTTAAAATCAAAATCTGCTGGATTTTTAACATCAACAAAAGATACTTATAATTCTTTATTTTATAATATTCAAGAAATAAATAATTCAACTAAATTAAATGAGAAGGAATTACCTACTGAATATAAAAATTTAAAGAATTTAGTTTCAAAACTTGAAGATATTAAAGAAAAAGCAGGATTACATAATGGATTGGTTTTAATTTATAATGAAATTTGTAAATCAATAAAATCTGGAGATATTACTGATCATTCTCAAAACATTCTAGATTTAACTAATGGTAAAACTGGGGATTGTAATGATTTAGCTCCGGCTTATGTTGCATTATTGAATCATTTAGGTTATGAATGTAGCATTTTGTTTTCAGAATCAATTAAAAAACCAGACATGCCTTCAACAGGTCATGTTTGGCTATCGGTTAAAACAGATTTTGGTCAGGTAGAATTAGATCCTACTTGGTATCCTGTATTTGTTCCACTAAAAAGAGCAACAAAAGATTATTAGCTAATTCATGTCGTGGTAAAAATTTCTTAATTCTCTGAATTTTCTTAAAGAATATTCCACTTCATGAATACAAAGATTTCTACCTTCAACAATTGAATCAATAGTATCATAACCATTATACTTCAATCTAACTTCTATCTCTTCTTCAAATAAAGAATCAAAGAAATCTGGATTTTCATTATAAACACCCTCTGCTAAAGCTTCCATCCCTGCACTTTCTTCAAGATGATTTAACAAACCTCTATAATCCCTATCTAACATCTCTTCATAAAAGTCATTGACTAATTTTATTTTATTGAGTGATTCATAATCTCTTCCAAAATTCATCTCAACCCATCTTTTGTCTGTTCCACTTAAACTATTAAATTTATCGCCCATAAAGGACCTTGCCAATTTTTCAATATTTGATTTCATAACTTATTAGAAATCAAAGAAATATAAAAAGAATCTCTCAAAACATTTTGACAAAGAATTATTTTTTCTTCTTGGAAGATTTCTTAACAATTTTCTTAACAACAGTTTCTTTAGTATTATCTTTTTGTTCATCTTCAATGTGCATTATTTCTAATTTAAGCATAAAGACAAACAATATTATAATTATTAATTCAATAGAAGCATTAAAAGTTCTAGGGATTGTAGCATCAGATAAGATTTTGAAAAATTTCAATAAAGTAATAATTTCTTCAATAATAAATAAAGTTATAGCAACGTAAAAATACTTCCATGGTTTTAAGTATGATTTTGTTTTTCTCGTTTTTCCAAGAATTAAAATATAAAGCATGTAAAATACTACAAATGATAACATAATATTGTATATTGGTGCTATTTTTGAAAGTGCATCAGTAAATTCATTCATTTTCAACATACCTCAA
>JAHWHN010000103.1 GCA_019323235.1 Candidatus Woesearchaeota archaeon
CCCATAAAGAAAGGAGTTGAGGACATTAAACTAAATAATGGGTCCATTGCTTGCATTAATAAGTATTGATTAAATAATTTCTGTTCATCCTTACATCTATCTACATGGATATGAGTCCCGCAAATATGATGTTCTAAATCTCTTAAATAATATCCCAAGATCAATCTTTTTTTCATACCTCTTTCTCTTTCTGAATCATTTGAGATTATTTCTACATCATTACCTATACTTGAGGAAGGCATTACATAAAGATTTAAATCATTAGTAATTTGCTTTAAATTCAATAGTTCCTTTTTGAAATTATTTTTTACTAAATCTAAGTTATCGGAAGGAGGGGCTATGACTTCTACCATACTTTTACTTAATTCTTTAATGATATTGCCTCCATTATATTTATGTGACAATACATCTCCAGCTCTATTTACTACTTTTCCGTTTTCATCCAATAGATGAAATTCCAATTCCATTCCAATTTTGATTCCCATAGTACACCTACTTGTAATATATTAGTATACTAATTAGTATATTAAATACAACAACCCAATTATTTTATAAAAATGCAAAACTTTAAATAATAAATACACTTTTATAAAAATAATATGACTAAAATTTTTAATTATGAACATAGACTTTTATATGAACTATCTTTAAATTCAAGAATTAAAAAGAAAGAGCTATCTCAAAGATTAAAAAAAAGCCCACAGCTATTGAGCTATTCCATTGATAAATTAAAATCTGATAAGAAAATCATGAATTCATGCGTACAAATTGATCCTGCCAAGTTTGGATTAATTAACGTATTAGTGCTATTAAATTTTACAACTTTTGAAAAGGACAAAAGAAAGGAAATATTGAATGAATTAAAAGAGATGGATAACATTACCTCAATTAAGACTTTATCACATAGGGCAGACCTATTAGTTGAGTTCACAACTTCAAATTTATCACAATTTAATAAACTAGAAATGGGATTAATGCAGAAATATAGTAAAGACCTAAAGTTAATAGATGTTTATCCAGTAATTGTTAAACATAAGTTTTCTCCAAAATACTTAAGTAAAAGAACCAAAGATGAAGTTTCAATGATTTTATCAGGAGATAGAGAAGTAATTGAAATGAACAATAATGAAAAGAAAGTAATCCTAGAATTAATTAAAAATACCGAGGCAACAATATTAGAAATTTCTAAAAAAACAAATCTAAATGTAAGAACAGTTATATCAATGATAAAAAAATTGGAAGATAAAAAGATAATTAGAGGATATACCATCACTCTAGATTTAGAGAAAAATAACATTTCGGCGTGCAATATGCTAATAAATATGAATGAGAATACCCCTAAAGAGATTGATAAATTTGTAGAATATTCTAGACACATTCCCGAAATAGTTGGCGTATATAAGATAATAGGGAAAAATTCATTACTTGTAAATATCCAATCATTAAAAGACTATAGGCATGTTATAAGTCAATTAAGAGAAGAGTTTAAATTTCACGATTACCAAGTTTATGATGTTCTAAACAATTTAAAGAATAGCTACATACCTTTATCCATAATTAAGTGAATTTTCAGAAGGCTGATAATATTTTTTAATTACTTTTGGACTAATACTATGAGAATATCTCCCATAGTTAGCTATTACCTCTAAAGGCAAAGATAATTTTACTAAACCATCTCTTAATTCTCCCTCATATTCAATTGGTGCCACTTCAAACCAATGAGTTTCACACATTCCAGAAGTTCCAGGGATTTTCAAATTTAAAGTCACATTAGGATTTCTCAACTCACCATCCAATTTAGAAAATTCTGAACTTAATTCCTCTAGTCTTTGCTTATCAAAATAATTCGGATTTCTTTTAAAAGAATCTAAAACTCCACTCAAAGCTTTAATTTTTTCATTTAAGCCAATTTGAGATAGAACACCACTATAACTATCACAACAAACTGAAATTAGTTCATTATTTCTATACATATCCTCTATTTTTTCTTTTAAATAATCCATTTTAATAAAAAATTTTGAACAATTTATAAAGTTAACCAAATAGTATAAAAAAGATACTAACCTTGAACATACGCACACTTAGTTAACTTAGATACAGGATTGATAAAATAAGTACTTCTCCAAAGTAGTAAATAACAAAACATTTATATATCAGAACTTCATTCTTATAACTATGAAATCAAATTTTGAGGTTAAAGCTGTAATGGCAGATTGTATTCATCACCAATAGACTTTACCTTAGATACTTCTATATCACACTAGCAATAACACATCTTTTCTAAAACTTTATATATGTTAGTTGATGGTCCATTAAAGTTATTAAAATTATAATTATGAGGTTTAAAAAATGAATTTAGACAGAGCAAAGGGAACAAGAGATTTTCCCCCAGAAGAAAAAATATTAAGAGATAAGGTTATTGATAAAATTAAGGTAATCTTTGAAAAGTATGGTTTTTCACCTTTAGAAACTCCAACTTTAGCTAGATATGATGTTATGACTGCTAAAGGGGGCATGGGTGAAGATTCAGATGCATACAAAGAAACTTTCTCACTAGAAGATAATGGAGGAAGAAAATTAGGATTAAGGTTTGAGTTAACTTTCCAATTAGCAAGATTTATTGGAATGAACCCTCAAATAAAACTTCCTTTCAAAAGATACCAAATTGGAAATGTTTTCAGAGATGGTCCAATTAAAGCTGGAAGATATAGAGAATTTACTCAATGTGATGCAGATATTGTTGGTAGCAATAAACAAATTGCAGACGCAGAAATTTTAGCTTTAATTACTGATGTTTTCAAAGAATTGGATTTGGATGTTTCTTTAGATGTTAATAATAGAAAATTATTATCAGAAATAATGACATATGCTGGAATTCCAGAAGATCAACAAGGTTCAGCTTTAATTTCCATTGATAAGTTAAAGAAAGTTGGAGAAAAAGGTGTTAGAGAAGAATTGGAAGAACGTGGTATTAATGATGATGCTATTACTAAAGTCTTTGAGATTATTGAAATAGAAGGTAGTAATGAAGAAAAACTAAATAAAATAAAAGGAGTAATCGGAGAATGTGAAGCAATTTCCGAATTAGAAGAATTATTTTCTTTAGTTAAAGACTTTAATATTACTATTTCTTTCGAACCTACTTTAGCGAGAGGTCTTGGATATTATACAGGAACTGTTTTCGAAGTAATACCTAATGATACATCTATTGTTAATTGTTCTTTAGCCGGCGGTGGACGTTGGGATAAAATGGTTGGTAAGTATTTAGGAAATGAAAA
>JAHWHN010000014.1 GCA_019323235.1 Candidatus Woesearchaeota archaeon
AAAATATCAACTGTTTTTAAAATCTCTTCCAACTCACCAACAGTTAAAAATAATTCATTTAAAGGTAAATCCTCGGTCAAAATATCAAGTCTCCCCATATCATTAAAGTTAATATAATCTATTCTTACAACCTCATTAGGAAGCAATTCATGACCACGAACAAGAATGGGAACTTTAACTCCCTCCATATTAACAATGAAATTAATATTTTTCAAATAAGAAATAACATAATTATCCAAAACACTTGGGGCATCATTAGAGACATACATTAATTAATGTGATATCAATAGATTTATAAAGATTTTTGCTTGAATTTAAGAATTATTTTTAACTAATAAAAATCTAGATATCAAATCTACTTTTTCTTTTCTTCCTATACTTTCGTAAAAAAACTTTGCATATTTTAAAGGTAAAATTGGTATTCTCAAATTATTCCAATTGAAAAATTCAGTTTTATCAAACATATTAAGTTCTCTATCCCCATAATAGTTAATTTCAACCTCAAAACCATTTATATCTAAAACTAAAGAATGACCTTTTATTTTTTCACTAAAGAAATCTTTAACAATATAATCTTTCAAAACCCTTCTGAATATTTCAATACCTTCCTCATTAGTCGTTATATCTAAATCCCTAATAGAAACATCCACGCCTTGAATTTTAAGGTTAGCACTTCCTTCCAATCTCCAAGTAAATTCTTTATGTTCAAGATATTTCAAAATTATTTCTAAGACTTTTTTAACATCTTCTTCATTCATAAGAAATCAATCTCCAATTCAAATTGATCAGAAGTTGCATACTCTTGAACAATAGCAGGAGTTAAACCTTTATCTTTTAACAAATCAACATTTTTTTCAACTAATTTGATAGATGTTAATAACCTTTTTTTCTTTTCATCTATTTCTGTTTTGAAATTTAAACTATTCTTTAAATCTTCAAGTTCTTTTAAAGAAATCTTCTTAATTTTTTCTTTATAATTAAATTCTGGCTTTATTATATAAATGGCTCCTCTTGCGAAGATACCATCATCTAAATCAACATCATACCATTTCTTAATATTTTTCAATCTTAACTTCATTCTATTCTGAAGCTGAACAGAATCTTTTAATTTTGCAGTACATAAATGACATCTTATTTTATTTTGTTTACACAAATCCAATAGTTTTAATCCTAATTCAAGACTTCCTTTTATCGCATAACTCAATTCATCCTTAACGTGTAAATTTCTTCCTTCATAACAAACATTGTCAGAATATTCTAATTCATTAAAGTTAATAAAATCAACATAGTCTTTTACATGCAATATTAATTCTTTAGTTATTTTCTCGAAACCAGGTATTAATGGAATTTCCATACCTACATCCCATTTGAATTTTTTAAATAATTTTACTCTATCCCAAAACTGTTTATTTTCTAAATCGGGATGAAATCTAATCTCATCTAAACCAGCAGTATATAGTTTCTCCAAAACCTTCTCATTAACCAAAATTAAAGAAGTATACAAATGTGTATGAAATTTCTTTCCAAATTCTTTTTTTAATCTTGAAATAAAATCACAAGTTCTATCTAACCTAGCTAAAGGATCTCCCCCAGTTATTCCAACACCCTTAGAACTACATAATTTAATTTCTTCTATTATTTTAGAAAAATCATCAGTTTTTAATTCATTTATAAAAATAACATCCTTATCTTTCTTTTCTTCAGAGATTGGACAGTAAAAACAATGCCTTGGACAAATTCCAGTGGAGAATAAAACAGACTTTCTGCCTTTAACGCATAATTTACAGCCCTTACTTAATTTGCCAACATTATAAGAGTGAAATTTATTACTTTTGACCATTTAACTAAAAAATAAAAATTAGATTATAAATGTTATGAATACCTTTATAAAAATAATATAATTTCTAAAAAACATGTCAAAAGAAGAATTAAGCTTATGCTCAATAATCAGTATAGAAGATGTGAAAAGAATGCAAATAAATCTTGAGAATTATATTCTAACCAGAGAAATTAAAACCCCACTTATGACAGGACTTACTGGAAGAGGTGTTAATTTTAAATTACAAAAATATATCCAGAGAGAAGCAGATAAAAATAATGCTGATCTTGCTATTGTTAAATCACAAATTGACATATATGAATTATTATTCATAAATAGATCTTATCAAGTATCATTATATAAATTAAATAATCAATCTAACCAACCATAACCTTCTTCTTCTAATCTATTTATAATTTCATCACCACCACTCATTGAAATTTTACCATTTTTTAAGATTAATACTTCATCTGGTTTCACTAATTCCAACATTTTCTTATAGTGCGTAATTACAATAATAATCTTATCCGGACTTTTAAAAGAATTTACTGAATTTGCAACAATCTTTATTGCATCTATATCTAAACCAGAATCAGTCTCATCTAAAATAATCACTTCAGGATTTAATAATAACATCTGAAGCATTTCACACTTCTTCTTTTCCCCGCCAGACAGACCAACATTCAGTTGTCTTTTAACAAAATCTTCTTCCAAACCTAACTTTGATAAAGCATCTTTTAATTTATCATCAAAATCTGGTACTGAAATTGGTTTTTCTCTTCTTGCATTAACTATTGATCTTAAGTAAGAGGATATTTTTAATCCCTCAATCACTTCTGGGTACTGGAATGATAAAAATAGACCTTCTTTTGATCTATCTTCAGGTTTTAAGTCTAGTAAATTTTTACCATTTAAAATAACACTTCCTTTAACATCAAATTTTGGATTGCCCATTAAACTATTTGCAAAAGTACTTTTACCTGAACCATTTTGACCCATTATGGCATAAACTTTACCTTTCTCGAATTTATATGAAAACCCCTCTAATATTTTTTTGCCTTCTATTTCTGAATTTAAATCTTTAATTTCTAACATTTTTCCTCCTCGTTATTTAACATTTCGTGTAAAGTATCCCAAACAAGTATTGCGCATTTAATTCTTGTTGGAGATATATCAATATGTAATTCATCAATTGTATCTTGAGAGGTTATTTTTTTAACCTTATTAACTTGCATCCCTATTATTTTATTTGTTAGTAGAGACGAAGAGGCCATATGAATAGCACACCCACTCCCTTCAAACTTAGCATCTTTAACTATTCCATTATCTACAAATAATTGCAAAGTTATTTTATCTCCACAACTAATGTTATGACCAGACTTAACATAGTTAGCATTCTTCAAAATCCCAAAGTTCAATGGATTTGAATATAATTCAACAATATAATCTTTATACATGTCTGAATTCATTTGAAAACCCTCTTTGCTTTCTTTAATTGTTTAATTAAAATATTAATATCTTCCTCATTATTATAAATCCAAAAACTAATTCTAACGGTTGCATCTAACTTTAATTTATGATGTAATAATTGAGAACAATGATGTCCAGCCCTCACACAAACCTTACCATCATTCAAGAAACTAGCAACATCATGAGGATGAATTCTGTTTATTGTGAAAGAAATAATGCTTGTTGGTTCTTTTGATGTGAATAGATTAATACCTTCAATTTTTTGAAGTTCTTTTATTGTGTAATTATATAATTTTTCTTCATGCTTTCTTATTGAATCAAAACCAATCCTTTTAATGTATTTTAAAGCTCTTGCGAAACCAATAACTCCTGATACATTTTGAGTACCAGCCTCGAATTTATAAGGAATATTTCTATATGTTGAACTATCATAATTAACTTCATCAACCATTCCTCCACCAACTCTTAATGAAGGAATTAATTTTTGAATTTCTTCTTTTATATATAACATACCAATACCAAAAGGTCCTAGTGCTTTATGAGCAGAACATACAAAAAAATCACAACCGATTTTATTTAAATCTATATTTCTATGTAAAACAGATTGGGCACCATCTATTAAAGACAAAGTACCCTTCTTTTTTGCTAATTTACATAATTTAACAACATCATTCTCAACCCCAGTTACGTTAGAAATATGAGTAAAGGAAACTAAAGCTGTTTTCTCATTAATTAATTCTTTTGCAACATCATAATCTAAAGTTAAATCATCTTTGACTGGTATAAATTTTAATTTAAAACCCTCATTTTTTAATTTTTGCCAAGGTAATAAATTAGAGTTATGTTCCATTTCCGTTAAAACAATTTCATTTTTGGATGATTTTTGATTAATTAATATATCTTTCAAAACAGAAGAGATTAAATTAATACCATCAGTAGTTCCAGATGTAAAAATTATTTCATTTGCTAATACTCTAAAGTGAGAAGCAATATAACTTCTTGCATTTTCAAATTTAGTTGTGGCATAATATCCCAAATCATAATTTGATCGATGAACATTTGAATTGTATTTTTTATAAAAACTAACAATTTCTTCAATAACACAATCTGGTTTTTGAGAAGTTGATGCATTATCTAAATAATGAACTTTTTTCAATATTTCAAAATCATTTTTAACATCAAATTTCATGTTTACCCTCCATAAAATTTAAACTGATTTTTCCAAGAACATCTTCTCTAATTGATTCTGGTAAAGAATTAATTTCATTTCTAATGAATGAATCAACAATTAAGTTTTTAGAATCCTCTTTGCTCAAACCTCTTGATTGTAAATAAAATAATTTATCTTCATCAACTAATTCAATAGTTGCTCTATGTGAACAAGAAATGTTTGGATTGTTTATTTCTAAAAAAGGCATCATGTCAGATTCACAATTTTCAGACAAATTAAGAAAGTCTATGGATTCATATGCAGAACCTTCTTTAGCATCTTTTGATATATTTATATTTGATCTAGAAATTATTTTTGCTGAATCGTCACAAATACCTTTGATTTTGACATCAGAATTATTATTTTTATTTTCTTGGTTGATTTTAATATCTAAAAATTTTTGAGATACTTCTTTTGATAAAATTAAAGAAGAAATTTTAACATTTGAAGAATTTTGAAAGCATTTTATTTTTGAATAATTAAAACCAGAACCCATAAAAACTCTTTTTATGTCCAAAATTGAATTTTTATTTACTTTAAATGTATTATAACTAAATGAATTTGAATTTGAATTAACATCATCAACAAAAATTAATTTAACATTAGCTCCTTCATTAACTAAAACTCTCAATGTATCTTGAAAATATTTACTTACTCCAGATTTTTTAATAATTATCTCACCAGAATAATTATTTTTACAATTAATAATAATTATTTCACTATTTGCTTTTAATGAATCCTCTGAGAATAAATCTAATTT
This sequence comes from Candidatus Woesearchaeota archaeon, assembly GCA_019323235.1. Lineage (GTDB taxonomy): Archaea > Nanobdellota > Nanobdellia > Woesearchaeales > JABIAG01 > JAHWHN01. The sequence goes on from JAHWHN010000014.1 coordinate 5,260, forward strand.
TAAGTTATCATTACCTTCTAATTCAAAATAATTTAAATTTCCAAAAGACAATCCTTCAATATAAGAATTTGATATTTCATCATTCCAAGTATTGTCTAAGAATTTTGAATCTATTTTGTCTAGATTTTTTTGGGTTTTTTTACCTTCTGAAATTTTAATAATTGAATTTCCTTCAAAATCCAAATTAGATAGGTTTGGTAGTTTTAAAGTGGAACCAATTCCAATTTTACTCTGAATTTCTTTTGAATCTTTTTTCAATAATTCTATGTTATCTTTTAATTTAGAAATCATCCCAGACTACCCTCCATTTCTAATTTAATCAATCTGTTTAATTCAACTGCATATTCCAAAGGTAATTCTTTTACAATTGGTTCTATAAATCCGGAAACAACTAATTGTGTTGCTTCCTCTTCACTCAAACCTCTTGATTTTAAATAAAATAATTTTTCTTCACTAATCTTACCAACTTTAGCTTCATGAACAACCTGACTCATATTACCTTTAATATCCATATAAGGATAAGTGTTTGAAGTTCCCTCTCCAAACATTAAAGTATCACAATTTACAGAACATTTTGCACCTTTAGCTTCTTTTGATACAGATAATAAACCTCTATATGCAGTAATGCCTCCATCTTTAGAAAGAGACTTAGCTACAATTGTTGAAGAAGTATTTTTCCCAATATGATGAACTTTACACCCAGTATCTTGCCATTGTCCAGGACCAGCAAAAGCCACCCCCAAATAATGTGATTGAGAATTATTACCAATTAAAACAGATGTCGGATATAACATAGTTCTATCACTACCTAAATTTCCATTTACCCATTCCATTACAGAATTTTCATGAACTAATGCTCGTTTTGTATTCAAATTAAAAGTATTTTTACTCCAATTTTCAATGCTAGAATATCTCATTCTTGCATTTTTATGAACATGTATTTCTACACAACCAGCATGTCAAGAATTTGCATCATATCTTGGTGCTGCACATCCTTCAATATAATGACACTCAGCTCCTTCGTCGACAATAATTAAAGTATGTTCAAATTGTCCACCTTTTTCAGCATTCATTCTGAAATAAGCTTGTAAAGGAATTTCTAATTTAACTCCTTTTGGGACATAAATAAAAGTTCCACCACTCCAAACAGCAGCATGTAAAGCTGCAAATTTATGTAAATAAGGACTTACACAAGTAGTCATAAAATATTTCTTAAATAATTCTGGATGTGTTTTTAATGCTTCATCACAATCTAAGAAAACTACTCCTTTGTCTGCCCATTTTTTCTTTAAATTATGATAAACTACTTCCGATTCATATTGAGCCCCTACACCCGCTAAAGCTTTCCTCTCAGCTTTAGGAATTCCTAACTTTTCATAAGTATCTCTTATCTCATCTGGTACTTCTTCCCAAGATGTTTGATTTTTTTTAGCATTTGGAGACATGAAATAATACAAATCTTCTAAATTTAACTTATCCAAACTTGGACCCCAGTCTGGCATTTTCATAGAATTAAATATCTTTAAAGCCTCTAATCTTTTATTTAACATCCATTCTGGTTCATTCTTATGTTTAGAGATTAATCTAACAATTTCTTCGCTTAAACCCAATTCGGATTTAAACTTCAAATCTTCCTTATTTTTGTTGTCATAAATCTCTCTATTCATTTTCAAAACCACCACATTATAAAAAACTTAACAATTGTTAAGATTTTCAAAATCATTTATAAATCTTATCCTAAAAAAAGGAAAATTCTTATATATAAGTAAAGATTTGTTAGTATTTATGACTAATTTACTTCCTCAGGATATGCAAGTAAGATATTTATTTCCTCTACTTAGAAAAGAGACTGCTAAACAATTACAAAAGAAAGGTTTAAAGCAAAAAGACATTTCTTCAATAATGGGATTAACTGAGGGTGCTGTTTCACAATACCTTAAAGATAAAAGAGGGACTGAATTAAAACTTTCAGAAGATGAAATAACTATAATTGAAAAGTCCATTAAAAAACTCATAGATAAAAAAATAGATTTCTCTGAATGGCTATTTAATGTTTCTAAGAAAATTGGAGTGCCTTCACAACTTTGTAAAATTCATAGGTCTATTGAAAAAGTACCTGCTAAATGCAAATTATGTGAGAAACTTTACACTAGAACATAAAAATTGTGATTATTACAAAAATACAATTACTTACTAAACAATCTTTGATAATTCATAAAGATGTTATTAGCAACTTCTTCTTTATCAAAACCTTTAATTTCAGCAATTTTCTCAACTGCCAATATAACACTTGATGGATCATTGACTTCATCTTTATTTGGAGATAAATAAGGAGAGTCCGTTTCTGTCAATAATTGATTTATATTTACTTCTTTAACTAATGCTTGAAAATGTTCACTTCTAATAACATTAGCAGGAATTGAAAAAGAATATTTTAAATCAGATGCTCTCTTAATTAAATTCTTTTTGCCAGAAAAACAATGTAAAATTACTTTTTTTGCATTACATTCTTCCAAAACATCTAATACTTCTTTCTCAGCCTTTCTTGAATGTACAATTAAAGGAATTTCTAATTCCTTAGCCAAATTTATCATTTTCTTAAACACAACAATTTGGGATTCTCTTTCAGAATTTTCATCCAAAAAATCCAATCCAACTTCGCCAATTGCAACAACACTATCTTTATTTTTTTTAATGAAATCTATTTCTTCATCAACTTTAGATACAACATCACAACCAGTCTCTCTACACAAAGCATCAGGAGGGTAAATTCCTAAAGAACATTTAATAATTTCATACTTTTTTGATAATTCTAAAGCCTTCCTATTAGATTCTGGGTCCAAACCAGCTGTAATAACTATTTTAACATCATTTTTCTTACATTTATTGATTACTTCATCCAAATTATTCTCATATTCTTTCAAATCTAAATGGCTATGAACATCTACAAATATCATATTACAAATAAAAACACTATTTATTTAAAAATGTTTCATAAACGTGGTTTTTCTTTAAAAAACATGAAGAAGAATAAAAACCTTTAAAAACCAAGGTTTTTACCTAAATTATATCAAATTTATAATAAGGAGAGTAAAATGGCAAAACACAATAGCAAATTCATGAAAATTAGATGTACTGAATGTAATAACGAACAAGTAATGTTTGAAAAATCTTCATCAAATATTAACTGTTTAGTTTGTAACAAACCTTTAGCTACTTCAAAAGGTGGTAAAAGTGAAATTACAGGAAGAGTATTAGAGGTTTTAGAATAAAGATGCTTATTAAAAAAGATAATTTTCCGGAAGTTGATGAACTAGTTATTGCAACAGTAACTAAAGTCAACCCTAACTCAGTCTTTACAACAATGGATGAGTATGGAAACAAAACAGCACTAATTCACATATCTGAAATTAGTCCAGGTAGAATTAGAAATATTAGAGATTTTGTTGTTGAAGGAAAGAAAATTATCTGTAAAGTTCTAAAAGTTGACGAAGAAAAAGGTCATATTGATTTAAGTCTTAGAAGAGTTACTGAAATTCAAAGAAGAAACAAATCTGACGAAATTAAACAAGAACTAAAGGCTGAACAATTATTTGATTTCTTTGTTAAAGAACATAAAATAAGTAAAAAAACTCAAACCGATTTTATAAAGAACCTAAATAAAGAATACTCAACTGTTTTTGATTTTTTCACAGATATTGTGGAAGATCAAGTAAAAGTTTCTGAAATTTATGATGAAAAGGGATTTTCTCAAGAGCTTGAAGAATTTATAAAAGAAAAGATTAAACCTCAAGAGATTGAGATTTCTGGAACTATGAAAATAACTTCTTTTGAACCAGATGGAATTGATATTATTAAAAAAGTAATTCTTGATAGTCAAGATGAATTTACTGAAATTTCTTATTTAGGATCAGGAAATTATTCAATTAAAGTAAAATCTAAGGAATTTAAAGATGCTGAAAAGATTTTGAAAGAGAAAATTGAGAATTTCAAGAAAGAAATTGAGAAAACAAAAGGTTTATTCGATTTCAAGAAAAAAGAATAGCCTTAATAGCAAACTTTATATTCTTTAAAATTTATATTTTATACCATATAAAATGAAACACATCTACAAGTGTAAAAAATGCAATAGTTATACATTAAAAGAAGAATGTTGTAATGAGAAGACTATTGAAGTTAAGCCAGCAAAATATTCTGTAGAAGACAAATATGCCAGTTATAGAAGAAAATATAAAGAATTGGAAGAAAATGAAAAAAACAATTAAAGATTGGAAAATTGATGAAGACAATAAAGTAAAAATAAGCAATTCAATATTAATAGTTGGACTTCCTGGAATTGGTAATGTCGGTAAAATAACTGCTGATTTCATAATTGAAGAATTAAAAGCTAAGAAAATTGCTGATTTCTTTTCATATAAATTTCCAAATACTGTTTTAGTTAATGAAAAAAATCTATTATCTTTCCCAAAGATTGAATTATTTCACAAAAAGAAGGGTAAAACTGACTATTTAATACTAAGTGGAGATTTACAACCAACAACTGAAGAAAGTTGTTTTACTTTTTGTGAAATCATAGATGATTTCTGTAAAAAGAATAATTGTAAAAAAATAATAACTCTTGGTGGGATTGGATTAGAAGAAGAACCAGATAAACCAAAATTATACATCACTGGCAATAATAAAAAGTTAATTGATTCATTTGTAAAAGATACAACTATCAAAAAGAAAATCTTTGGTGTAGTTGGCCCAATTATGGGAGTTAGTGGAGTTTTACCTGGTATAAGTAGTATTCCTTCAATAGTATTATTAGCAGAAACAATGAGTTCTCAAGTACATGTTGGAATAAAAGGTTCTAAAGAATTAGTAAAAGTGTTAAATGAAAAATATAAATTAGGAATTAATATTAAAAAATTAAACCAAGAAATTAAACTAATTGAAGAAGAAAAAATAGAAGCAACTCAACAACTAACAAATCAAGAACCAGAGGCAAACTACTTCGGATAAAATGAAAAAGAGTAAATATCTATTAATTGCTATTAAGGCTGCTAAAAGGGCTGCTAAAATAAGTAAAAAAAACTATAATAAAAAATTAGATTTAAGTTACAAAGAAAATAATGAACTTGTAACTAATATTGATAAAGAATGTGAGAATGTTATTGTAAAAACAATACTTTCTAAATTTCCCGACCACAATATTTGGGGAGAAGAAAGAGATGAAACTCATAAAAAATCAGATTATAGATGGGTAATTGACCCCATTGACGGTACAGTTATGTATTCAAGAGGTCTTGATACTTATGGCATTAGCATATCATTAGAGTACAAGAAAGAAACTATTGCTTGTGTTAATTACTTTCCATCATTGAAGAAAATGTATTATGCTGAAAAAAATCAAGGTTCTTTTCTAAATGGAAAACGAATTTTTGTATCTAATATCAAAAATGAAAAACCATTAGTTTTCCCAAGTACTACTTTAACAAGAAATCCTAATTTATGTAAGAAATTTACTGATAATTTTAGAAAAAATAAGATTACAATTAGAGACTTTGGCTCAACTGAACTTCATTTTTCTCTTGTTGCCGAGGGTAAAGCTGATGCTTGTTATTCTTTTGGATTAAAAACAGGAGATGTGTCTGCAGGACTTCTTTTAGTAAAAGAAGCTGGTGGGAAAGTAATTAATGAAAAAGGTAATAATGCCACATCTAATGATAAAAACGTAATTGGTTATTCTAAAATATTAAATAAAAAAGATTTAATTTAGAATTCTTTGTTTACTTTCTTTTCTTTGTCTTTTTTGCACCTTTTCTTTCACATTTTATTGTAAAGAGAATCATGAAAATTGCTAAGATGCCTGAAACAAAAGAAATCAGAATTAAAGTTGAAACAAAACCATAATAACTATAAAAAATACTAGTAAGAATTGGTGATACTGAATAACCTATTGTTTCTACCATAGTATTTAAAGAAAGAAACCTACCATCTTCCTCATGATCAATATCATAATATTCTAAAGCATGTCTTGCCGAGAAAAAGAATAAATTATTACCAACACCAATTATAAGACCAATAAGTACTAAACCAACAGGCATTGGGAAAAATGGCATTAAAATTGCACCAACCAATACTAAAAACCAACCTGACGAGTGAAGGAATCTCCAATTGAATTTGTCAGCTAAATAACCACTATAAGCGGCAATAAATACAGTAACGACTTCATAAATTCCTAATTGTAAACCACCCATAAGACCAGAAAGTCCTAACTTTGAAATATGTATTGGAATTACAAACCATAAAGAACCATAGAAAAAACCTTGCCAAATTCCTGCTGTTAAGACCATAAGTGGATAAAATTTATTTGACTTTACAAATCTATACCCGCTCTTAATTGTCAAAATAGGATTTAATAATTCCAAGAAAGGAATTTTTACTTTATTCTTGACTATATCTTTTTTAATTCCAAGATATACTAATAAACTCAAAACACCGGATGTTAAAACAACATATCCCAATAAATCATGATTTGTTTCTAAAACAAAGAAAGGAATAGAAATTGTTGCTAAAAAATAAGCAATTGAGAAAAAATTCTCAGAAAATCCGAATACAAATCCGCCTTCTTTTTTGTTACTAACTCTTAAGATATAAACATCTGTTGCTCTTGTAGCATAATATCCAAATAAAAAAATAGAGAAAAAAATCAATACTAAAAAGCTTGGATCAAAAGCAACCAAAAATATTCCTGCAAAGATTAAATTAAAACTTGAAACAATCATCCAAGGTTTTGCACCATTCCTATCTTCAAGATTACCCAAAATTGGACTTATCAAAAATCCTTCAATTAAATTACAAACAGTCATAAAAATTCCAGCAACAATTTCACTAGTCATTGACATAACTAAAATTGGGATGATGGCATACATCACACTAGCACCATACCTATTAATCATCTCAACAAAACTAATCTTCACTAAATCTTCATGTTTTCTTAAAAAATTTTGAGGGTTATTTGGTCTCATCGTCTCAAAAATGGCAAATGGGGTATATAAATTTAGTGTAATTATCCAAACAAAAAATTCTTAAAAGAACAAGAATATCTTAAAAATATGTTAGTAGAAGATGTTAAGGACAAACTTCCTAAAGATTTGTATGAAATCTTAAGTAAGGAATTTAAAGAATTCAGACCTAGCCAAGAAAAAGCTATTAAGGCTGGCCTACTAGAAGATAAGAATCTATTAGTTTGTACACCGACTGCTTCTGGTAAAACTTTAGTTGGAGAAATAGCTTTAATAAAAACAATTATGGAAGGAAAAGGAAAAGCAATTTATCTAGCCCCATTAAAAGCTTTAGCTCAAGAAAAATTCAAAAATTTTAAACAAAAATACGATGGAATGATTAGAGTAGCCCAATCTATCGGTGATAAAGATTCTTCAGATTCTAGATTAGAGAATTATGACTTAATTATTTGTACTTTTGAAAAACTAGATTCTTTAATACGTCATAACCCTCCTTGGTTGAAATATATTAAGACAATTGTTGTTGATGAAATTCACTTACTTAATGATAATTCTCGAGGACCAGTTGTTGAAATTGTATTGACGATTATGAGAAATTTAATCAAAGATATGCAAATAATTGGATTATCTGCGACAATTGGAAATCCAAAAGAATTAGCTAATTGGTTAAATGCGGAATTAGTTGAAGATTCATGGAGACCTGTTAAATTAAAGAAGGGTATTTTCCATAATGATGTTTTAGAATTCTATGATTAATTAAAGATATTTTAGTTTATGTAAGTTAGCCGCTCCAATAACTGGAGAGTCTTCATTTGAAGAAAATTCTATAATTGTTTTTTTAGCCAATATTGGATGTACTTGTTTTCTAAAGCTTTCCATCATATCTTTTTCGAATAAATCTCTTGATTTAGAAATTCCACCACCTATCATAATAATATCTGGTGCTAAAATATCACAATATGCACTTAAAACAAAACCAATTTCTCTTCCAAATTCTTTAAATAAATTAACATATTTTTTAACGCCTTTTCTTGCTTTTATTGCAGAATCTTGAGGGTCTAAGTTCTTTTCCTTGAAAAACCTTGAAGAACCATAATTTTTAATTTGCTTACTTTTATGATTTACAAAACCAACCTCTCCAGCACAACCAAGAAGTCCATTAATAAGATTACCTTTGAATATAATACCACTACCTAATCCCGTACCTATTGTTAACCCAACTAATGTTTTATCTTTAAGGTTTGGGTTTAATAGATATTCTCCATAAGCAAAACAATTAGCATCATTAGTAACATGGACTTTTTTATTTAGTCTTTTTTTCATCTCCTTTTTAAAATCCATATTATTTATGGCAGGTATATTTGGAGATAATCCAGAGAAGCCATGTTCTACTAAAGAAGGTATACCAAAACCAATAGAGGTAACTTGCTTAAGATCAAACAGTTTAATTGATTTTGTTAAGTAATTGAAGAATTCTTTCTTGGAATTATTATATTTTGTATTAATCAAAATTGATTTTATGATTTTATTATTCTTAGAAATTAAACTTATTCTAATTTTCGTACCACCAACATCTATACCTAATAGCATATCTTAATAATTAATAAAGTATTATTTAAATATATTGATTAAAATGGTTTTATCAATGCAGTAATTAGTGAAAATACTACAAATGATAATATAAACATAATTAACCAAGAAATCCAAATCTTAAATGTGTTTAATCTACTATCTCTATGGTAAAATAGAATTATGAAGTACATAAACAAAACAGGAAATATAACATACCATTTAAGTAAATGAAATGCATATAACACTATTATAAATATCAAACTCTCCCTTACATTGTATTCATGATCAGAATTTAATTTTAAAATTAGTGAAGATAAATGTAAAAATAACCAAGATAAAAAGAACAATACTGCAATTGCAATTATATTTTGAAGTATTTCATAAATCATTATTTAAAATTATGATAAAAAGTATATAAACTTTGTGAAAATTAGAAATCTAATCTACTAAGAACTTTTTCTGCATCAAATTCTTCGAAATCATCATATTCTTGACCAGTTCCAATATAAAGAATTGGTTTTCCAGTTACATAACCAACAGAGATAGAAGCTCCACCTTTTTCATCAATATCAGCTTTTGATAAAATAACCCCATCAATACCTACTGCTTCATCAAAATTAGATGCTTGTTCTACACAATCATTTCCAGTAATACTTTCCCCTACAAAAATTTTCATATCAGGATTAGCTACTCTAATTATTTTTTTCATTTCATCTAATAAGTTTGCATTTGAATGTAATCTTCCTGCAGTATCTATTAAAACAACATCGATTCCTTTAGCCTGAGCATGTTTGATTGCATCAAAAGCAACTGCTGCAGGGTCTGAACCATAATCATGTTTGATTAATTTAACTTTTAATCTATCAGCATGTTCTTGAATTTGATCAATAGCTGCTGCTCTGAACGTATCTGCTGCTGCCAAAACAACTGTTTTGTTTTTCTTTAATAACATATTTGCAAATTTTGCAATAGTAGTTGTTTTTCCAGAACCATTGATTCCAAAAAAGCAAATAACATATGGCTTTTTACTTTCTATTTTTGACATAACATCAATTTTATCTACATTTAAGATTTCATATAAAGAATTTTTAAGAGTTGATTGTATAATATCAAAGATTTTGCTCTTTTTGAATGATTGATCTACTAAAGATTTTTTTAAATCATCTTTTATCTTTTCAATTACTTCAACAGAAACATTATTTTCTAATAAAATGACTTCTAAATCCCAAAATAAATCTTCAAATTTGTTTTCATCTAATTTCTTAGACATTAATTTTTGAAAAAAACCAACTTTTTCTTTTACTGGTTCTTCTTTAATCTCTTCTTTTTCAACAATTGGTTCTTCTTCTAATTTTTCTTCATCTTGAATTTCAGGGACTTCTTCTATTATTTCAATTGGCTCTTCTTGAACTTCTTGAGATTCTTCATCTTCAGAAATTGAGTCATCAAATGTTTCGTCCTCATCTTTTTCTATTCCTTCGATAAGGCCTTCTTCTTGAAGTGTAATTTCATCATCTTCTATCTGTTCTTCTCTATCATCATCTTCATAAATATCGTCATCAGATTCTTCTAACAATTGTTCTTTTTCTTCTATAACTTCAGGAGCCTTTTCAACAGTATCTTGAACAGGTTTGTCTAATTCATCAATTTCTAGTTCTTTTTGGATTTCTAATAGTTCTTCATCTAATTTTTCTTCTTCTTGGATTTCAGAAACTTCTTCTGAAGGTATTTCTTCTGCTTCTTCCTCTACCTTCTTAGAAAATAAATCTACAGTTTTCTTTAATTTTTCTTTAAGGAATTTAAACATTTTGAGATTTAAGCTCCTCACTTAATTTTACAAACTCTTTATCAAAGAATAAAAGTTTATTATTTAGTTCTTCAATAAATTTTTCAAATTCCACAATTTGTTTTTCAACTAATTTAATTGCTTCATCAGTACTTTTATTAACAACAACACCATTTCCAACATGAACTAAAAAACTATCATATTCTTCAACTTTTGCTTTCACAAAAATACCTGGAGAAATTGGAGCTAAAAGTTCTTTTTCTCCTTTTGATGATTGAAATTCTTTTAATGAAGAAATTATAAAATTCAATTCTTCTTTTTGAGCAGTTAATTCTTCTAATTGTCTTTGCAACTGCATCATCTGCTGATTCATCATTTGATATTTGATGTATTTTTCTCTTGAGTCATTATTATTCATTTTAATCATACCTTGAAATTGGAACTATATTTAAAAAAGTTACTTATTTTTGAAGCATTTTAATATAAATAGGAGAACGATGTTGTTCTTGAAGCATGTCAACCTTTCTTTCATTAGTTAAATGTAATAATGATAAGAAAGTGAAAATTTTATCATCTTTTTCTTCAGAAGGCAATAAATCATTAAACTTCATTACTTCTGAATTATTATTTAAAAAATAATACTTTACATTAGAATAAACATCTCTTATTATTTGAGTAATATCTCTTGTTTTTTCAGGAACTTTAAAATTGTTTTTTTGTGGTACTGAATTAATAACTCTTCTTTCTCTAACATCTAATGCTCTTTGCAAAGCATCAACTAAATCGAAAATAGAAACCTTTCTCTCTCTCGGTTGAGGAGTTCTAGGAATTAATTGTTGTTTCTCTCGTTTTTCTTTATCTAATTGCATTAATTCATAATCTAAATTATCATCAAACACAAAATCTTCAAGATCTTGTAAATGATCTTCTTCTTGTGCTTTGAACATATTTTCGAAATTAGTAATATCTGTTCCTAAAAATTTATTTGACTTAATCTTCAATAAAACCGCGGCTGCTAACAAAACCTTACCAGAAATTCTAAAGTCCATTTCTTTTAATTTACTTAAAAGATCTAAGAACTTAGTAGATAATTCAGAAACATCAACATCCCAAGGATCAATTTCATTTGTTTTAACTAAATTATATATCATAGACTGCCAAGTAACTTCATCTTCATTAAATAGAATACTAAATATTTTATCATTACCATTTACAGCTTCTGTCATAACTAAAAAGTTAAAGAATATATATATAAAGTTATTGCAATTATAAAAAAAATATACTCTTAAAGATAGTAAGTTTTTTAAAAGAATTATGTATTCATAAGTAAAATTTAAAAACCAGAGTAAAATACACTGGGACTGTAGCTCAGTCTGGTTAGAGCGCTGGTCTTATATGGCCAACCATCTGAGTTGTCTTAGGACAGCCAGAGGTCGGGGGTTCAAATCCCCTCAGTCCCACTCACCGCGAGAGTAGTATAGTGGTTAGTATACGACGTTGCCAACGTTGTGACCCGGGTTCGAGCCCCGGCTCTCGCATTCTTATTCAAGAATAAGATTGGCTTAACCAGACAAGCTTTTTATTTTAAAATGTATAAAAAATTTAATTCAATAAGTGAAATTTCTAACAATGCAATTATCTTCAAACATAGTAATGCCTGTCCTACCTCATTCAGAGCAAAAGAAGAAGTTGATAAAATTGCTAAAAATAATGATGTTAACATAATCATAGTACAAGAGAATAGAAAATTATCTAATGAAATTGAAGAACATTATAAAATAAAACACGAAAGCCCTCAAATAATAATTATAAAATCAGGAAAAGTAATTGGAAAATTAAATCATTTTGATATCAAAGAAGAAGAAATAAACAAGATTTTAACCAAATCTGACTAGAAAATAAAATAATAAAAACCTTTATAAATAGGATAAATTCCCTTTAAACAAAAGCGGGCCCATGGTCTAGTGGCTATGACACCGCCCTTACAAGGCGTTGATCCCCGGTTCGAGTCCGGGTGGGCCCACCACATTAAAACTCGAAATGGACTTAAAACATGCCCTGGTGGTGTAGTCCGGCCAATCATCTCGGATTTTCGATCCGAGGACTCGGGTTCAAATCCCGGCTAGGGCATTTATGCTTATTAGGAAAAATAAAACAAAATGAAAAGAAGTTCACGAAGATGGAAAAAGAAAGGCCAGATGAGATGGAAATGGCAAAGAAAAAAGATGAAAAAAGAGAGAAAGAAAAGAAAAATGAGATAAACTCATTTAATTTTTTAATTTTTTTATACAAATTCTACATTAAACAAAATATTGAAAACCAATCATCTAATTATATTAGAATTAATTAGATTCTCATTTCTAAATTATTTAATAAAATATTAATCAAAATATAAATTAAAAAAGAAGTGCGGCGCACAGGGCTCGAACCTGCGTAGGCACTAAGCCAATAGATGGCTCATAGGGAACATATCATTGGTTTCTTTTGAAAACCTCATTATTCAAATAACTTGAGTCTACCCCGTTTGACCACTCCGGCAACGCCGCATTAATATTAAATGATTCAATACTAATAAAAATTCAGAATAAGAATTCATTTAAAAAGTTATCTTTTCATTAAATTTAATTTTTCTTCTAATTGATTTAATTCACTTTCAAAATCAGATAAATCTTTTGGCTCTTCGATTGATTTCTTCTTAACCACTTTCTTAACAACTTTTTTAGGTTCAACAGTTTCAGAAATTTTTGTTGTTGGAAAAATTCTTTTTAATTTAATCATTAATTTTTTCAATTCTTCAACTTCAGCATTATACTCTTCAATTAAAGAAAACTTTTCAATTCTAATTTCCTTAATTTCTTCAAAAACTCTTAAATTATTAATTACTTCTTTAGAAGTTTCTAATATGTTTCTTCTAATCTCAACAGGATTACTAATTCCAACATAATTGTCTTCATTACTCATTTTAATTATCAGGTTCAAATAAACTATTATTTAAGTTATTCAATTTGTTTTCAATATCTAAAATATTGCTTCTCCATTGATTGATTTTTTCATCTTCTTTTCTCTTTAAATCATCAATTTTTACTAATACTTCTTTTGCTTTTTCTACTTTATCTCTTACAATATTCATTAGATCAAGTACATCTTCATACTTATCAATTTTTATAAAAACAGGCATCTTATCCATTTCATTCACTCTCCAAATAATGTTTTATCAACATAAACTAACTTTCTTTGAACATCTTCCATACTATCACTAAATTCAGTATAGCTAATATCTTCTTTTGTTTTAATATCAATTAATTCCGGTTCTAAATCTTTTGAATCCTTAATTAAAGAAGATATATTTTTTAATTCATCTAGAATATGAGAATAATTTGATTTTTCTAAAAATAAAAAGTCTTTATGACCTTCTCTATCATCTTTTACATAATGATATTTTTTAAAACTAACTTCAGAAGGGATACTCAAATATTGTGGCCTTTCCATTTTCATGTTTTCTTGACTTGATGATGATTCCATACCTAATTTACTATCCATTTCGGATTGTGAAGTTGGTTGAAAATCAGATTCTAAACCACCCATATCTGGGAAAGGATTTGATTCAAAACTTTCATTAGGCATATTTTGGTTTAAATCTCTTCCAGAAATTCTAGGAATTTCAATCGGTTCTGGCATAGGCAAACCTGGTCCATCTGGATTAGGTGGAATTGGTAAGTTTTCAGGCAAATCCGTTTTTTTCTTTTTAAATCCCCACATATCTATCACAAATAAGAAAATAGTGGTTACCCCTTATTAAGTTTTATTTACACTCCACAATAGTAAATGAAATTAAAAACCTTTTAAAATAAGAAGAAAAACTAACCTATTATGGATAAGATAAAAGCAAAAATAATCTTGGAAATTGCAGGATACCCTGAGAAACATGTAGAAGAAACTATGAAGAAAGTCATAGAAAAAATAGAAACAACAGATAAATATACTTTAGAAGATAAAGAAATATTTCCTGTTGAAGAAAAAGATGAAACTTTTGCAACTTTTTCTGAATTAACTATTACTTTTGAAAACATAGTTGATGTTTATGAGTTTTGCTTTAACTTTATGCCATCTTCAATAGACATAATAGAACCAGAAGATAGCATTACAATAAAACCCGATGAGTTTAACAATGGAATTAATGATCTTATTGCTACAATACATCATCAAGATATGTTCTTAAAAAATAGTAATGCTAATCTAAAAAAAATAAACGATAATTTAAATAAACTATTACTTAATTTTGTTGCCTACCTTCATAAAGATGGAAAAACAATTCCAGAAATGCAAAGATTTATAGGTATAAGTGAAGAAAGAATTAAAGAGTTTATAAAAACGTTTAAAAAAAATGACAAACAATGATTTATTGAGGCTCGAAGCATTACTTTTTGCTTATGGGAAATATGTAGAAGAAGAAGAATTAAGTAAAATTCTTAATATTAAAGATTTAAATTCGGCATTAAAAAAACTTCAAGATAAATACAATACATTAGAAACAGCAATTAAATTAGTTCAAAATAAAACTTCTTGGAAATTAACAGTAAAGGATGAATATTTAGATTTAGTAAAAAATATTGTTACAAAAACAGAATTAGATAGGCCAACTATGGAAACTTTAGCAGTAATTGCTTTCAAAAATCCAATTTTGCAAACAGAAGTAATTAAAGCAAGAGGCAGTGGTGCTTATGAATATATTAAAAATTTACTAGAAACTGGATATATCACAAAAGAAAAATCAGGTAGAAGTTTCAAATTAAGATTAACTCAAAAATTCTTTGATTATTTTGACTTACCTGAAGATAAAGTAAAAGAGTTTTTTTCTCAATATGAAGAGGTTGATAAAAACTTAAAAGAAAAGGAAAAAATCAACGAAAATCTGAAAAAAGAACTTGAAAAACAAGAAGAAATTAAAAAACAATTAAAAGAAAATCAACAATTAAGTAATTATTCTGAGGAGTAACCATAATACTTATAAATTGATGTTTTTTTGTTATTAAAATGGATGGGGAGAACGTTAATAATCAAACTGAGAAACGAGGAATTATTTCTCAAAATGTAATAGAAGATGAGATGAAACAATCTTATCTTGCTTATTCTATGAGTGTTATCGTAGGTAGAGCTTTACCTGATGTAAAAGATGGTTTAAAACCAGTCCATAGAAGAATTCTTTATGCTATGAACAGCATGGGTATGTTTCACAATAAACCTTCTAAAAAATCCGCAAGAATTGTTGGAGAAGTAATAGGTAAATATCATCCACACGGAGATACTGCTGTTTATGACACAATGGTTAGAATGGCTCAAGATTTCTCTTTAAGATATCCTTTAATTAACGGTCAAGGTAACTTTGGTAGTGTTGATGGAGATAGAGCAGCAGCTATGAGGTATACTGAAGCAAAACTAAATAAAATTGCTGAAGAAATGTTAAAAGATTTGGATAAAGAAACTGTTGAATTCGTACCAAACTTCGATGAAGAATTGACAGAACCAGCATACTTGCCTTGTAAAATTCCTAATTTATTAGTAAATGGTAGTTCAGGTATTGCTGTTGGTATGGCAACTAACATCCCACCTTACAATCTAACTGAAGTTTGTGAAGGTATGATTAAATTAATTGAAAGTGAAGGATGTTCTGATGAAGAACTTAATGAGATTATCAAAGGTCCAGATTTCCCTACAGGTGGAATTATTGTTGGAAAAGGCGGTATTAGAAGTGCTTTCAGAACAGGAAGAGGGAAAGCTGTAATAAGATCAAAATTACATACTGAAGAAAAAAACAATAAGAAACAATTAATTGTTGATGAAATTCCATATATGGTTAACAAATCTAATTTACTTATTCAAATAGCAGACTGTGTTAAAGATAAAAGAATTGAAGGTATAACTGGCTTAAGAGATGAATCCGATAGAGATGGAATGAGAATAGTTATAGAATTAAAACAAGGTGCTAATGAAGAAGTTGTTAAAAATCAATTATTCAAATATACAAGACTTCAAGATACTTTTGGAATAATTATGCTTTGCTTAGTTAATTATGAACCAAAAATTTTAGGAATTAGAGATTTATTAAACCAATTCATAAATCATAGATTTGATGTAGTAACTAGAAGAACTATATACGAATTAAAAGTTGCTCAAGAAAAAGAACACATTCTAAAAGGTTTAACTATTGCTTTAGACAATATTGATGAGGTTATTAGAAAGATTAAAGCTTCTAAAACAACAACTGAAGCTTCAGAAATGCTTCAAAATGATTATTCATTATCTGATAAACAAGCAAAAGCAATTTTAGAAATGAGACTACAAAAATTAAGCTCATTAGAACAACAAAAAATAAGAACAGAGATGGATGAATTGGTTAGAACTATTTCTAGATTAAAGGAAATTTTAGAAAGTAAAGAAGAAATTTACTCAATCATTAAAGAAGAAACTCGAGAAATTATTGAGAAATATGGAGATTCTAGAAAAACTCAAATTATTGATGCCGATGATTTTGATGTTGAAGATGAAGATTTAATCAAAGAAGAAGACATGGTTGTAACTTTAACTCATGAAGGATATATTAAAAGATTACCTATTGATACTTATAAAAATCAAAATAGAGGCGGAAAAGGAGTTATTGCTACAAAAACAAAAGATGAGGACTTTGTAGAAGAAATCTTTGTTTCATCAACACACTCATATTTACTAATCTTTACAGACAAAGGAAAAGTATATTGGAAAAAGGTTTATACAATTCCTGAAGCTTCAAGAACTGCAAAAGGAATTCCTATTGTAAATTTAATCAGAAAAGAAAAAGATGAAAAGGTTACTGCAGTTATTCCAGTGAGAGAATTTGAAGAAGGAAAATTCTTAATGTTTGCAACTAAGAATGGTACAATTAAAAGAACTAGTCTTGATAATTACTCAAATCCAAGAAATGGTGGAATCATCGCACTTGGTTTAGAAGAAGGGGATGAATTAATTAATGTTGCTTTAACAAGCGGTAATGATCAAATAATGATTGCTACAAAAGATGGAAGAGCTGTTAAATTTAATGAAACTGATGCTAGAGAAATGGGAAGAAATGCAAAAGGTGTTAGAGGAATTAAAATAAGAAAGTCTGAAGTTGTAGGAATGGTTATTGCTAATGATGAAGATACTTTATTGACTATTACAAACAAAGGATATGGAAAGAAAACTCCAATCTCTGATTATAGATTAATTAACAGAGGTGGTTCTGGAGTTAGAAATATTAAATGTACTGAAAAGAATGGCGAAGTTGTTTCAATTAAAACAATTGAAGGTAATGAAGATCTTATCTTAATTTCAAGAAATGGTATTGCTATTAGAACATCATCCTCAAACATATCAACAATTGGAAGAAATACTCAAGGAGTTAGAGTAATGAAAATGTCTGAAGATGACAAAGTTGTTGCTGTGGCAAAATATGCAAATGAAGAAGAAACAGAAATAAAATCAAATTCTCAAGACAATAATAAGACAGAAGAACCTGTTGATACTGAAGATATTTATTCTGATGAACAAAGAGAAGAACAAGTAGAGTCAGGAGAGATTTCTGCAGAAGAAGAAAGTATCGTTGAAGGTTTTGAAGATGATGAAGATAAGTCTTTTGAAACTGAAGACAAAGATTATTAATATCTTAAAATTTTAAATTAAAATTATATTCTAGAAATTACTTTAGTATCACAACATTTTAAAGTTGTTAATAACAATAATGTAGATACCACTGAACAAACTAATGCCATCACAAAAGCATAATTCTGATTAATTTCAAATAAAAATCCTGCTAATAAACCAGAAGGTAAAGAAGCTAAACTAGTAATTGTATAAAAAGTTCCTAACGCAGTACCTCTATAACTTCTAGCAGATAAATCTGAAACAAATGCTCTTTCATTACTTTGAACTAAAGCATACATAACTCCATATAGTGCAAAGAAAACTAAAAAATGTTCCCATTTAGAAGAAAAAATGAATCCTAATGCAACAATAGACATTAAAGAATATCCTGCTAACAAAACTTTATCTTTACCTATCTTATCAGCAATAGCTCCAGATGGATAAGCAAAAGAAGTATAAAACATTTGGAATAAAGTATATAATAGTATTGGAATTGCTATAACAAATATTCCTTCAAATAAATTCAT
This sequence comes from Candidatus Woesearchaeota archaeon, assembly GCA_019323235.1. GTDB lineage: Archaea > Nanobdellota > Nanobdellia > Woesearchaeales > JABIAG01 > JAHWHN01. The sequence continues at coordinate 23,811 of JAHWHN010000014.1, forward strand.
TGTTTTCAATATAAAAAACATATAAGAGAAATTACCAATTGCGAATATTGAAGATGCTAAGTAAAACATTTTCAATCTTTTAGGATAATTGGCAAATTTAAAAACAAATTTTGATGCTGTTGAATGATTTTTTACATCTTTTGTGAAAAAAAGTGGAATTATTGAAATGAAAGAAATTAATCCAGCTATCAAAATAATATTTCTTAAAGTAAAACCAAAGAACCAAAACAAAGCAAATGTAAATAAACTTCCTATTACTGCTCCTGCAGAATCAAACATTCTATGGAAACCAAATACCTTTCCTCTTTTATTAGAGGATGCTGCCAACATAGAATCTCTTGGAGCACTTCTAATTCCCTTCCCTATTCTTTCACCAGTTCTCATCACAAATATGAAAGGCCAAGAGTTTGCAAAAAACAAACCTAATTTAGAAAATGCTGCAATTAAATAACCATTAAAAACAAAAGGCTTTCTTGAGTTTAATCTATCAGACCAATAACCAGATAAAACTTTCAAAATTGAAGAAATACTATCTCCCAAACCAGTAATTAAACCAACAGCTATTCCTCCTCCTCCCAACTGAGCAATAAACAAAGGAAGTATTGGTAAAATCATCTTAGAAGATAAATCATTAATTAAGGATACTATTGAAAGTAATAAAATGTTCTTCTTCATAAACTATAAAATTAATTAAGATATATTTAATTCTTTTGTTTAAGGTTTTTGTAATTCTTTACAAAATTGTCTAAATATAACTTAAGATTTTCTTTGATTTTTAATTTTGTTTCGGTATCCACTTCAATTTTTTCAATCAAAGCATCCCAATCTTGCAATTTGTAAACATCATCACAACTAAATAAACTTATGAAATTTCTTCCAGCTAATTTAACTTGCCTTTCTACTTCTAAACCATCTTCTGTATTAAAGATATTTGTGGCTGGTAATTTTGTAATGGCATTACAACCTGCTTTAACTAATAAAGAAATTTCTTTGATTCTATGTCTAGCAGTTCCAACAATAATTTCTAATTTTGGGAAAGCAATTCTTATCTTAGAAATCCACCAAACTAACTCTTCTGTATTTGGACCATGATTAAAACTAGTCCCTTTAACTGGTCTTAATGCATAAATTGTAATTCTATCTAAAGGATTTTTTTCTATAAAATCTTTAAGTAGTTCGAAATCTTCTTTGACTTCACCCAAACCGACAATAAAAGTCATACTTCGTTTATATCCTAAATCTTTACAATCATCTAATAATTTAAAGTAAGGTTTCATTGGTTTGTCAGGACATACTTTTTTATGTAATTCCGGATTAATTGTTTCTAGACTAGCTACGACACCTTGTGTAGAATCTTTAAAATTAGCCAATTTTTCTTTATCCATAAATCCAACATTTAACCAAATTTTTTCACCAAGAGCTTGTTCACAGGATTTAGCAATTTTAACCATTTCTTCATGTGGGAATATTTCATAACCACCAGTTAAGAACTCTAATCTCCAATTAAAACCTTGAATCATTAAAGCTTCAGATAATACACTAGCTATTGATCTTCTTGCTCCAGCAGGATTTTCTATTTTATGTTTTTGAGTGGATCTAAAACAAAAAGTACATGTTCCTATACTACAATACCATGAAAGAAAGATACATCTTCCAAACCAAATGTTACCATCAAAATTATTTTGATAAACAATATTAGCTTCTTCCATTAAAGCATTTACTTCATCACTCAATTTTGGAGTTTCAATTAATTCCTTATCCATGGTTAAAAGAATTCAAGATTTATTTAAAAAAGCTTCTAATTTTTTTAAAATCTATATTTAAAATTTAAAATTACTCTAAACTAAATTCATTTAATAATTTTTTACAAGTACAACCATCACCAAGTTGGAATAAAGCAATTTTACTTACATTGAAAGAAATTGGAAATTTCAAATCTTTACAAAATTTATCAGAATCATAACAACATAAAGTAAGATGTGGATTATAATCATCCCCAAATTGAGTTTTAGAATGTTTATTCAACATTTCTTTAGAACTATCACTTATTCCTGTTGATTCCCCATCAACTAAGACATAAGGACCATCGCAATTTACAACGTGCCTAGCAATTCTATAATGAATTTCATTATGTAATTCCCTTAATTTTTTAGGTACATTGATTTTTAGAAAACCTCTCCTCTCTCCCTCTGGGCCATACATTTCAACACCAGTTATTTTAAGAGTTAATGGTTCTGTGGCAGCAGAAATTTTCCCCAAATCTCTAATCATGCAAGGAAGCTTATCATCATAAACACAACCCATTGTTAAAGAAATATGAGGAACACAATTAACCTTATTTAATTTATGCCTACCTTTGCCTTTTTTGAATGCTTTTTCATTTACCTCTATACATAAATCCATGATTTCTTCAGGAGGTAATAAAACAACATCAATAGCAATTTTTTTCATAAAAAATAATCTTTGTCTTAAGGGTTTATAAAATTTGTTAAGATTAAATGATTAAATTATAACATCTTAATCATTTCGCAAGTATTATTATGTGGAATAAAATTTATTTCTCTGAAGCCATGCTTCAAATAGAATTTTAATGCGGGATTGTCTTTAAACACTAACAATTTTATTTCCTTACCTTTGTTTTTTTTAGCAAAATCTTCTAGAAACTCCATTATCTCAGAACCAAATCCTTTTTGTTGAAATTCTTTCCTTACTTGAAAATCATTTACATAGAATGTTTCATCTTCTTTTACAAAAGTAACATAGCCAACAGGAATAGAATTTAATTCAAAAACATAAACAAAACCCTTTTCAAAATATTCAAAAAATTGTCTTTTACTAACTTCATCATTCCAACCACCAAAATTCTTAAGAAAAAACTCTTTCATATTTTCTTTAACGGTTTTTTGGATGAAATTCTCAAAATCTCCTTCTTGGTATAAACGTGATATTAATCTCATAAATTTTAGAAAATTATAATATTTTAAAAAATGTTTCAATTTACAATAGTTTTTTATACTCACTTATGTTTTCAAAAGATATGAAAGACTTTGTATATATGCTAGCACCAATGGAAGATGCAATAGGATTGGCTTTTAGAGAACTATCCTATAACCACGGAGCAGATTATACTTTTACCGAAATGGCAAGAGTGGATGGTTTAGCTAGAAATAATCAAAGCAGTCTTAGAAAAATAGAAATAAGAAAACCAATTCCAACATATATACAAATAATTGGTTCTAATGAAAAAAAATTAGAACAATTCCTTAATGAATTTAAACCTCCAAAAGGATTTCAAGGTTTTAATCTAAATTTAGGTTGCCCAAGTCCAAAAATGATAGAAAAAGGTTTAGGTTGTGCATTAATCAAAAGAATTTCTAAAGTTAAAAAATTAGTTAAAATCATAAAAGATAAAGGATATTCCGCTTCAATTAAATTAAGACTAGGCATGAATGAATTCGAAAGAAGAAATAAAAATTATTTGAATTTAATCAAAGAAGTGGATGCGGATTTTTTCATTATTCATGCAAGAGATGGTAGTCAAACTTATGATGACCCTGCTGATTTTACAGTATATGAAGAAATTGTTAAAACTGGAAAGAAAATTATTGCCAACGGTGATATAAAAACAAAAGAACAAGTTGATGAACTTAAAAAAATGGGTTTGGCTGGAGTTATGATTGGAAGAGCAGCTGTAGAAAACCCAAGATTGTTTAATCAACTAAAAGGAATTAAAGATGATAAAAAAGTAATTCCTGAATTGAAGAAATTATTAGAAGAATATAATCAAAATAAAAAATTCAATAAAATTCTAAAAAGAATTAAAGATTAATAAATAAATTACAAAGACTTTTAAACTACTTAGACATTCTATAATTATATGAAAGCATTACTTATTACTAATAAAGGTGGAGAACACGCAGCAAGTATTGAAGTTAAGAAAATATTAAATAAAGATTCAGAACTTTTTGAAAAATATATTGAGTTTAAAGTTGATAATTTTGAAGAACTATTCAAATTAAGTTATTTCTCACAAACAGCTAAAAGAATTGTTTTATTGGATGATTTGAACAATTGGTTAGATGAAAAATTAACTTTTTGTTTAAGAGCAGATAAAAAAGAACTAGAAAGAGAACTTGGTGGAGAAATCAATAAGGAAGATAAATATAAAGTTGATTTAGAAAACCCAGACATTCCTTTATACAACATAGATGGAAAAACTGGAATTGATTTTACTGGCGATATTAGTAAAAGAGAATATAGAGTTTTTACAAACAAACACACATTAAAAGGAACAACTGCTTCAGTTTTATTAATTGAGGCTGGCTATAATGGTGATGAAATTTTATTAGACCCATTCGCTCAAGATGGAACTATAGCTATTGAAGCAGCTCATATGACTACAAACAAATCAGTAAGACATTTTGATTGGGATAAGATGAAATTTGTAGACTTTGAGAAATTCAAAGATATTGATTTTGAAGAAATATTTGAAGAATACGAAGAAGATATTGTAGAAAAAGAAGAAAAGATACACGCAACTAGCTTTGATATGAAAGAAATAAATGCAATTAAAAAAAATGCTAAGATTGCTAACATAAATAAAGAATTAGAGTTCAGTAGAAAAGATATTGATTACCTTGATCAAAAATTTGAAGAAGGTGAAATTGACATAATAGTTTCTTACTTACCAAGATTAAATGAAAAATTACTACATGAATTTTATCATCAAGCAGAGTATATTGCTAAAAAAGTAGTAATTTTAGTGGATGAAGATTTTGAAACAGAAAATCCATATTTTGAAGTTGAAAAAGAAAAAGATCTTTACATTGGAACTTCTGTTAAAAGAATATTGTGGCTAAAAAAAATTCCTGAAAAAGATTAAAAAGAGTTACATATCTTCCATGAGTGGATCATCATCAATAAACTCAGATTCTAAACCTTGTTTTTTAAAATATTTAACCATTTCTTTACATGCGAATTTTTCTGTTGAATAATGAGTTCCACCCAATATGTTTATTTTATGTTTTTTAGAAAAACTATGTTCTTTTTTAGAAAAATCGTTTTTAATAGTAATACCTGTGATGAAAGTATTTACATTTTCATTCGAAATTTCTTTTAGCATATCCAAATCATTACCACCACCAGCAATTAATGCAACTTTATTATCTTTAATTTTATCATCACCATACTTATAGAGTTTTACTTTGTGTCCAACTACTTCTTCAAGTTTATTTTTCAAATCTGTAATGTTATCAAAACTGCTTTTACCAAAAACACCACATAAAGCACCAAAATATGGAGCAAAAGGTTTTTCTGGTTTAATATTTAGTGCTTTTGCTAAAGTGACACTAGTTGAATATTTTCCAAAATGGTCTAGAGGTACATGAAGATTGTAAATTGAAATATTCCTTTTCTTGAATTCTTGTAATAATTTTTTATCCATTTGATAAAAAATATCTGGAGCCTTTCTAATATCCCAAATTGAAGGATGATGAACAAAAAGCATAGCCTTAGTTACATCATCAGTTATTATTTTCTTCATTACATCTTCAGATGGAAAAACAGCGGTATAAACTTTATTAATTTCTTTAGTGAAATCACAAACTAAACCCATTGATCTTTTTTTAAAATTATCACAAACAAATTCAGAAATAGAACCCATATACTCAAACCAATTATCACTCATGTTAGAAGTAATGAAATCCTTTTCCAGAATTGAATAAAGTTTTGTTGCTTTCATAATAAACTAATTAAAAATTAAATATATAAATTTAATCAAAAATCAATAAACAATCAGCAAGATTTATTAATAAAATACCAATTCTAAATATTGTAAGAAGGTTTTGGCTAACGGTTCTTCGTGAACTGAGGAAAGTCCACCCACTACAAAAGGTCTATTTCGTAAGAAATCTTCAGAAATGAAGGGCTCTTGAACAGAAACGATACCTTTTCAAGTTAAATATGATTCAGGAATGATGATGTTCCTTGAAAAAGGCTGAAACGTCGAGCTTATTCAACTCGAAATTCGCTTGAATTGCAATCCAGACTAGTGCAAGTCAGTATGACGCTAAGTATAATGCCAAAAGTTCCATAAGTGAACTACAGAAGGTGGCTTATAGCTTTCTTACAACTTTTTTCTAATATGATTGATTAACAAAGAGAAGAAACATATTTCGGACTCCAGATACGAAACTCTGGGCGAATAGTTTTCTTACAACTTCTCTCTTTTTTCATTTTTTCTAAATATATTCTCAAGAATTGTGAAATTTATCCTAAAAATAAACCACAATCTTTAAATATACCGAGCACTTTCAATTCCTAATGGCTAAAGATAAAATATCATTACCTTCTGGACAAAGCGGTATTATGAATTATAATGAAAATTCACATTCTAAATTGAGATTTGAAGCTGGACACATTATTGTTCTGACTGCAATTGTTATTATTGTGATGATATTCTTACATATGTATTACTAAAATGATCCCAGGTATGAATCCAAGACAAATGCAGGGAATGATGAAAAAGATGGGCATCAAACAAGTAGAAATTGATGCTACTGAAGTAATTATTAAAACTGCAGACAAAGAAATTGTCATCACTAACCCACAAGTTTCTAAAGTTAATATGATGGGACAAGAAAATTTTCAAATTTCTGGAAATGTTCATGAAAGAGCTAAAGAAATAGAATTTGAAATTTCTGAAGACGATATTAACACAATTGTTGAACAAACAGGTTGTTCAGAAGACGAAGCTAGAGAAGCTTTAGAAGAAACTAAAGATTTAGCTGAAGCTATAATTAAAATAGAGGATAAAGAATAAAATGTTTGAAACAGCTGAAGAATATTTGCAGGAAATGGTCTCTTCTTATAAAAAGGCAGATCACTCTGTTTTTGTTACTTTGAAATATACCAGAACAGTTGATGTTATTAAAAATATAGTAGATAGATTCATTGAAACAATTGGTTATGGAATTACTGCTTTGACTTTGGATTTAGTTAATAAAAATAAATTATTCGAAGCACCAGAAACTTTAATTCTTCAAATTAATGAAGTTAAAAACGCATATCCTGAAAATGAAAAATTAATGGAATGTATTGATTTTGTATTATTCTTAAGAAAAGTAACTAGATGTGAATATGGTAAATGTGAAGAATTTAGAAAAAATGTTACTATGTCAGTTACTATTGATGGAGTAGAATATAATATTAAAATTCCAGTTCTTGAAGAATATTTAGAAAAAACAAAAGAATACATAAAAGTAATAGAAAACCAAATGAAGGGAAAACCTGAAGAATAATCTTAAAATTTGATAAATTCTAACAACAAACTTTATAAATAACTCGAAATTTCACAAACATATAATCAAATAGTCCGAGTCTATGGGCGTATAGGACTTAATATTATTAAGTTCTATTTTGATTTGGTTTGTCTTACAAAATATAAAATATTTTGTGAGTTGGAGATGATTCAAATTAATCGAAATATCTTCACAAAAAAAGGTTAAAACAAAAATGGCTCAAATGCAAGATTTAATTAGGATAGCAAACACAGACATTAACGGAAATAATGGTGTGTTTGTAGGATTAACTAAGATTAAGGGTGTCAATTATTCAATGGCAAACGCAATCTGTAAAGTATTTTCATTTGATAAAAAAACACCTATCAAAGATTTAGGTGATGAAAATATTAAAAAGATTGAAGAATTTCTAAAGAACCCATTGGACTTTAACATTCCTACTTGGATGGTTAATAGAAGAAAAGATAGAGAAACTAACGAAGATGTTCATCTTATTACTACTGATCTAAAATTAGCAACAGAAGATGATGTTAAATTATTAAGAAAGATCAAAAGTTACAAAGGATTTAGACACGAAAAGAAACTTCCAGTAAGAGGTCAAAGAACTAAATCTAATTTCAGACGGAACAAAGGTAAATTAGCTAGGAAAATTAAAAGGTAAATAAAATGGGACATCCAAAAAAACAACGGAAAACATATGAAAGACCTTCACATCCTTGGCAAAAGGAAAGAATTGATGAAGAAAGAATCATCATGAAAGAATATGGTCTTAAGAATAAAAAAGAATTGTGGAAATTCTCAACATTACTTTCAAAATATAAAAGACAAGCTAAGAAACTTTCCGCTTTAGAAACAAATCAATCTAAAATAGAAACTCAACAACTATTTTCTAAATTAAAATCATATAATTTAATTTCTGATGATAGTTATGATGCAGTTCTTAGTATGTCCTTGAAAGACTTACTAGATAGAAGATTACAAACAGTTCTTGTAGAGAAGAAATTAGCTAGAACAGTTAAACAAGCTAGACAGATGATTACTCATAACCATGTTATGGTTAATGGTAAACCAGTGACTAGTCCATCACATTTAGTAAAAGTTAAGGAAGAAGCTAATGTTATTTTCAACGCAAGATCAAATTTCAGCGATGAAACTCATCCAGAAAGATTTGTAGAAAAAGAAGAAAACTTCATTGCAGAAGAAAAAGAAAAAATCAAAGCTTCTAAAGAAAAATCTGAAGAAGTTAAGGAAGAGGCTAATGCTGAAGGAGATGAAGAATGAGTACTACAAACAATGCTAATCCAACAACTAAAAAAAATAAAATCAGATGGGGTGTTGCTCACATATTTTCATCATATAACAACACAATACTTCATATAACTGACATTACAAATACTGAAACTATTGCGATTTCTTCAGGTGGTCAAGTTGTTAAAACTGATAGATTAGAATCATCACCTACTGCAGCAATGCAAGCAGCTAACAAAGTTGCTCCAATTGCTAAAGATAAAGGAATTAATGCTTTGCATGTAAAAACTAGAGCTCCTGGTGGCCACAATGATCCAATTAACCCTTGTCCTTGTGCACAAGCATCAATTAGACCTTTATCCAGAAGAGGAATTA
>JAHWHN010000104.1 GCA_019323235.1 Candidatus Woesearchaeota archaeon
ATTAAGAAAATTGTTAGGAAAAGATAGCTTAGATTCTGCTTATTTTTTCAAATTCATTATTGAGAAGACAAAACAACAAAAGACAAATGAAGTTGATAAAGATTTACTTTTAAATTTAATTCAACTTCGAAATGATTTGTTGGAAATCCGTAATACTCAAGAAATTGTCCATTTGCTTGTTCTTCGCTGTTTATTCATTAAATATCTCGAAGATAGGGGAATTTATGAAGAGGATTATCTGGTAAATATTCTCAATAATGGCTCAGTACAAAAGTTGATCGAAGCTTTTGAACAAATCAAACGAATTAACGGTGATATTTTTAAATATGATGAATTTGCTGTTAGTGATTTACAGGAAGGATATTTGGAAAAATTAAAAATCTTTTTTAGTTGCTTTGATTACCGAACAGGGCAGGGGACATTTTTTCCTTATAATTTCGCTAAAATTCCCATTCAATTGATTAGTCATGTATACGAAGCATTTTTGAGTAATTCTCTCAAAGGAACTAAAGGTATATATTACACCCCTTCTTTTCTTGTTAAATTTATGCTCTCTCATACGTTACAGCTTCAATTACAAAGAAAGAAAAATATTACAGTACTCGATCCAGCTTGTGGCTCTGGAGCATTCTTAGTAGAAGCATTTAAGGAGATTGTCAAAAGTAATAATGCAGAAAACGATTATGAAAAGAAGGTTGAAATACTTAAAAATCAAATATTTGGGATTGATATTGACAAACAGGCATTACAAATAGCAACTTTTAGCCTTTATTTATCGTTGCTGGAAAAAGAGAAACCATCAACTATTCAAGAAAAAATTAAAAATGCTTACCCAATACTTCCTTCACTAATCAACAAAACCTTAACTAAGGGAAATTCATTAATAGATAAAATATATGATAATACAACTTTTGATTGTATTGTTGCTAATCCCCCTTGGGGATCGGTTCCCAAAAGCGGAGATGGTGAAGATAAACGGGAAAGGCAAGCTATTGGAGAGAAGAGAAAAGTAGGTTTTTTGTTAAAATCGAAAGGAAAAGTTACATTTCCTGAGTACAAAAATGTTTCCGATTATCAACGTACTCAGGCTTTTTTGCTCAAGGTTAATAAATGGTGTCATACAAAAACCTCTTGTGCTTTAATTGTCAATAATCCAATTTTTTTCAATGAAAAGGCTGAAGAATTTAGGAAAGATTTGTTAAATCAGTATAGAATTACCCAATTTTATGAGTTATCACATCTCGATAAAATCTTGTTCAAAAAAAGAGTTATTGGGACTATAAAAAGTGGAGATCGGAATGAAAATGTTGAAATCGGAACGAGTGAACCTTGCGCTATTATAATATTTGATAAAAACGTAAGTCAGAACAACGTTGTACAGCATATTTCACCTAAATTAACAAAATTTTCAGAAGCTTTTCAACTTATTCATTATACCCAAAAAGACATCATTATAGTAAAACAAGAAGATTTAAAAAATGAGGGTTACTGGCTTTGGAGAATTTTTGTAAATGGTAGTTGGAGCGATTATCAATTAATAAAAAAAGCCTATATCAATAGAAGTAATACAAACATTGAATGTCGATCAGGGTTTCAGCCTGAAAAAAACATGAAAAGTTTAGGAAAACCCTTATATCAAAATCTCATTGAACCTCAACAATTTGAACAATATCTAATAAAAGGGAATTTAAAAAAATACAATTGGAATCAGGATTTGAGAAGGAAGCCAGAAAGCATCTTTCATGGTAAAAGAATACTAATTCCAGTAAGGCCATTAAAATCTGACAAACTAAAAATTAGAGGAATTAGAGTAGATGGAGATTTGATACATAAACACAATATATTGAGTATCAAAATTAAAAATAATAATAACGTAATAGAAAATTATGCGCCGTATCTAGCTGTGTTAAATTCTTCATTTTTTGGATATTATAGTTATCAAATCTCATCACAGTGGGGAAAGGGTGGAGAAAAAAGAAGTGCCTTAAGAAATAGTGATATTGAGATGATGCCATTCCCTGAAATAGATTCATCAGGGGAACTCAGCCAACAATTGACAAAGTTAGTGAAACAAATTGAGAACAACAAAAAAGAGGGTAAAAATACAAAAAACCTAGAAGATAAGATTGATGAAGTGGTTTTTGAGCTTTATGATTTATTAGAATTTGAAAAAGAAATTATCAAAGAGTTTTATCAGATAAATGTAGAACGTGAGGGTGATATTGTTAGACCTGAAGATATGCAACAGTATGTAAATAAATATAGAAACGTTTTTGATTTTATTTTAGCAGATAATCTGGCATTGAATGCAACCTATCGAGTTTCAACTAATCTTGGAGCGTATGTTGGATTTACTATAGTTAAGAAAGAAGAAATTGTTCCTGAAGTTAGATTAGATAGCACAGAAGATCATGAATTATTTGATATCGTCAAAAGGGAACAATTAAACCAAACATTTTTTTCACATAGATTAACTGAAGATAAAGTGAAAATTTATGATGAAAATAAATTTTTTCTCATTAAAAGTAATTACTTTAAAGATTGGACAATCCGCCAAGCGATGAATGACGCAAATGATGAAATTGGATTAATATTGAAAGAGCTGCCCCAAAAATGACAAATTCATTTTATTCAAATATTTTAAAGCTTGAAAGTTTTGCTTCTAAGTATCCTACGATAGAATCTTTAGTGGAAACTCTCTATTTACAAGCAATTCTTGAGGCATATAGACATATTAATGATAATGAAAAAGTAGATGGACTTTTAGAGAATGATATTAGAAACAAATTTACTCACCATTTTAAGCATCACAGTTCTTTCCTAAAAAAATACATAAATAATCGTACCATTTTTTTGACGAAAGAGAATGAGGTATACACGAGAGATGAAACTCAAAGAACTGATATAGAATTTTTTTCATCCGGTCATGGAAATATATTCGTAGTAGAGTGTAAACGGCTAAAATCTGCTGAAACGAGATATGTGAATGGCATGGAAAAATTTATTGAATTAAGTTATTCGGAAAAAGATAACTATGCTGGAATGCTTGGATTTATAATCAAAGGCAAACCAAAAAAAATTGTAGAAACATTAAGGTCAAAAGTTAAAAATTTCCATCCCTCTAATGGAATGGAAGAAATAATTAAACAAAAATGTGTCAATTGGGAATTAAGTTTTAAATCAAAACATGTCAGAAAAAATGAGATCAACGTACAATTTTACCATCTATTCTTCGATTTTATTGACTAAATTCTGCCGATGTTTAATAGGAGTTACGCAGTTGAAATATAAGTTATTGAATTAAAATAAGTTATAAAATTTA
>JAHWHN010000105.1 GCA_019323235.1 Candidatus Woesearchaeota archaeon
ATCAAACAAATTATTAAAAAAAATAGGTAGAGAAGATATAAAAGCTACTCAACCAATGTCATTAGCTGATATATATTTTGAAAAAGATAATAATGCATCTTCCCATAATTTAAAACCTGTTGGATTTGGACGTTAAAAAACTTTAAGAACATATAACATATAAATATTATGGAAATAGAAAATAGATATACAGTTTTTGAATACAATGAAAAAGCATCTCCTAATTACAGAGGTACTAGATTCATGACATCATATAATCCTGCTAATAGAGAACATAGTGAAATAAATGATATTGTAGCAGAAAATGTATCAAAATCAGACGCACATGCTTTAATACGAAATCAAAGAAGAGATTCTCATGAGGTATTTTTAAACGAATTACCTTCTGAATTAAGAAGTAATGATACAGATAATTGTATAAGAGCCATATTAGAAAAAGGTTCTATAACAGAATTAAATAAATAAAAATATGCCAGAAACTAGAACAGTACAAACTAATATAGTGGATGAAAGATGTCCAGTTTGTAAAAATGGGTGGATGAGACCCAATGGAATTGTACCTTCACAAGGACAATATGAACATACATGTAGTGCATGTAATTATAAACAAATTTATCCAATAAGATATCCATATAATATTTAGAATATGAAAGATTTAGAAAAAAGAATGTATTTTTGTGTGCCTTATAATATTAGTCCTATCCAACAGGCTATACAAGCAGGACACGCTGCGTTAGAATATGCTCACAAATATAAAGATAATGAAGAGTATATAGATTTTATTGAAAATTGGAAAACTTGGATTATTTTAAATGGTGGTACAACAAACTCTAAGTTAGATGAAAATGCCAATAATTATTTAGGTACGTTAAATCAATTAGAATCTTCTATAATTCAATTTAATTTTGAAGTTAAAAGAACTAAAGATGAAAATCAAGAAATTAATTTCAGTACCTTTTGGGAACCTGATCTAAATGATGCACTAACGGCTGTTTGTTTTGTATGTGATGAAAGAGTGTTTAATTATACTGATTATCCAGATATTGATATTTTCATTAAAGAAGGAGATGGTGCATATAATAAAAACTTATGGTTTGAAACATTTAAAAATGGTCCATGGACTTTAGAAAATGCGGAAGAACAATTTCCAAGTTTATATAAAGAATGGGAAGAATTTTTAGGTGGTCCAAAAAATGTATTTTTAAGATATTTATTAAAAAACAAAAAACTAGCATAATGGAAAATCAAGAAACAATTTTAATTAATGCTGCCAATAAATATTCAAGTGATTACGATTTAGGAGAATATTTAAATCTAAAGTATAGGGATTCTCTATCAGGAGATGAAATGTCTGAATTAGTAAAAAACAATCCAAATTATTATCAATTAGGAAAATTAGCTAGATCTATGGCTATTAGTAAATTATATAGCTAATGGATATCGGATCAGGAAATAAATATCCTTCTAACTCTTTAAGTAATTTTGCTCCACACCCCTTCGAAATAGATGGGGTGTTTTGTAATAGTATGGAAGGATTCTTACAATCGTTGAAGTTTAAATCTCCGGAGATGCAAGAAGAAGTGTGCAAACTTGTGGGATATGCAGCAAAGAAAAAAGGAAGAAATAAAAATTGGCAACAATCTCAAACTCTTTTTTGGAAAGGTAAAAATATAAAAAGAAGTTCTGAAGAATATCAAGAATTATTAAATAGAGCATATGAAGAAATATATAAAAATTCTAAATTTAAAAAAGCGTTAGAAGCAACAAATGGTATGGTGTTAACACATAATATCGGCAAATCAAAAGAATCAGAAACTGTATTAACAAAGAAAGAATTTTGTTCAAGATTAACAAAACTTAGAGACTTTGGCACCTTAAAAGATATAAAAAATAAAAAGTTAATTTAGACACGTTTATTATGAAAAATGTAACATACGATGTATGTGGTATAAAATGTGATAATTGTGATTGGAAAGATATGACAATACAATTCGAAGATTATC
>JAHWHN010000015.1 GCA_019323235.1 Candidatus Woesearchaeota archaeon
AATTCCCCTTCTAAAGGAATTGTGATGATTTCCATATTGTCATGATGATGTGTGTCAAAACCTTCATCTGGAGATATTATGTCATCATTTAATACTCTTAATTTTCCAAAACCCATTCTTTTTGGGTTGTAATAGTTAGCGAAACTAAAGCTAAATTTTGACTTTAACCATCCCAAATTTGAAGATCCTCTTTCATTTGATTTATGTATGAATTTTTTCATTATTTTAATCAATATTCGCAATTTTATAAATTTTTGGTAATTTGTGATTTTGTGCTTAAATTTACCGTTTTTGACCTAAATTTTGAAAAGATTTAATAATGATTAGGCATATTTAAGTAATATTAAACTTAAAGGAGTGTTAAAATGGAAGGATATTGTGTTAAATGTAAAGACAAAAGAGAAATGAGTGATGTACAAAATGTTGAAATGAAAAACGGTAGAAAAGCAGCAAAAGGTAAATGCCCTAGTTGTGGAACTGGTATGTACAAAATTCTAGGAAAATAAATTTATTTTCTTTTTTTTATTTCATTTCTATTCCGTAATTATTACGGACATTTCTTAAAAAGTCTTTTAAAGTAAAAATAATTTAATAATTATATGAACCTACATAAAAAAATTGAAAAAATACTGGAAAATTCTCCAGGCGATAATATGGAGAAAGTAGATAAGAAAGCAAAAACATATTTCCCTATCGAGCACAGAGTCTTAGGAGAATTTCTTTATTATGAAGGTAAAGAAAATCCTTTTGATGAAATGTATCCAAATAGTAAATATGATTTAAAAAATGAGATTTCAGATTGCTTCGATAATGTTGAAAAAACCTCGTTTAATGAAGAATATATTAATGTTGGTGAATACTCATTTATTCAACAAATAATTAATAATTCAAACATTTCAGAATCTGAATTTATTGCTTTAAGCAAAAAAGAAAATAGTGGTGTTTCATATACTATTGAAAAAGGATATATAACTAGCTTTGAATATGTTGACAAAGGACTTAATGAAATTCCTGAAGAAGTTAAAAACTTGAAAAACATTAAAAGTTTAAATTTAAGCAAGAATTATATTAAGTTAATTCCTGAATTTGTTACATATTGTAAAAACTTACAAGAACTTGACTTAACAGATAATTGCATTGAAGAAGTTAGTCCTGTTTTTGCACAATATATACTTGACAAAGCATAATTTTTTATTTTTTTATTTAACTTCTTTACAACTATTCCATACAAATTCAAAGTATGTTTTATATGAATCTGCTACTTCTTTGCATTCTATATGAAAAACAGTTGGTTTTTCTCTAGCAACTAACATGCTTACTTTATCAGGATAGATGTTTAATCCAGAAGGTATTTTCATTCCTTTTGGTAAGATTCTTACTTTTGTATTCGGAAATTTTGCATATTCTTTTGCTGTTTCTTTACCAGTATGGTTGAAGATTAATCTCATTTTTATTTTTTTGTTAATTCTTCTTTGATTGTATTCTTTGAAGAAAGTTCTATGCATGAAATGAGCAGATTCATCTTCAGCTCCCAATACTAATATTTCATTACCTTCTTTTAGGTTAAATAAAACATGATTGAATAGTTGTTTAAATGCTTTATATCCTTCAAACATTGAGATTTGATCTTTTGGTTGTTCTAGTGATTGTAATCCAATTATTTTTGGCATTATTTCTTTTAGTTGTTCTTTTTTGTCATCTAATATGTCATACATTACTTTTGGGTCTTGAGCTACATATTGTTTTACGTTATTTTTTAAGTAGTATGATACAAGTCCTTTCTTTGTTAATGATGTTAATGCTTCGTAAATTCTTGATGTGTGAAGTTCAGTTTTTTGCCTTAGTGGTGTTGCTGTTGATTCTCTTAGTTCTACTAAAGCTAAATATACTTCAATTTCATTGTCAGTTAATCCAAAATCTCTTAGTTCTTTCTTCATCGTTCGTACCTCACTCTGAGGCCCATCTTGGGCTTCATATTTGATTACTCCTTTTTATGAGTATAGTAAGTCAGGAAGGTTTATTTATAATATCCCTCCTTTTCAGGAGTATAATTTTTTTAGAAGTATAAATACTTTTCTATTGTTGTCAAAAAGTCCATGCGTTTTGACAAAACCCTGGTGCGGTTCTTTTTTCAACTGGAAGAATCGCACCAACTTTACCGAATATTTTTCGGAAGATAAATAGAAGTCTTTATTAAGTAATTTTATTGATGTTTTGTTATGAAATGGATTTATTTGTTAATGATTATGTTAGTAGTTCCAAGCGTGATTGCTTTGGATATTGATTCTGATGACATTGTTGAAGAAAGACATGGTGATAATTATGATTATTTTAAATTTTGGCATGATGAGATTAGAATTTATGAATTAGATAATGATTATCAAGCTATTTCTATAATGAATCTTTTAGAGGGAGTTGTAGAAGGAACACAACAAACTTTTTTTTATGACTCTCAGGGTTATGATATGTGGAATTATGATAAATATATTGTAACTTATAATGAAGGTATGAGAACTGCGTATAAGGACGATAGAGGTAAGTATT
This sequence comes from Candidatus Woesearchaeota archaeon, assembly GCA_019323235.1. Taxonomy (GTDB): domain Archaea; phylum Nanobdellota; class Nanobdellia; order Woesearchaeales; family JABIAG01; genus JAHWHN01. The sequence goes on from JAHWHN010000015.1 coordinate 2,545, forward strand.
TACCTCAACTTAGAGAAGAATTCCCAGAAGAAGATAATGACATGGGTGGTTTTAATAGTTTTTCTGATGAATTAGAAGATTTGGGATATGAAGAAGAAATGTCTTTGGGTGATGATACTATAAATAGAGGGGTTGATAATTTTTATAATCCTGAAAGTGATATTAGTTTAATCATAAACCA
>JAHWHN010000106.1 GCA_019323235.1 Candidatus Woesearchaeota archaeon
TATTATCTTTACTGCTTTCACTTTTACTTTTTTGTATAAAAAATTCTTCTACTATTTTATCAATTTCATTTTCTTCTATTAATTTGTTTTCATTAATTGTTTTTTGTTTATCTCTTAATTGTTTTATCTTGGTCATTACAAATGTAAGATAATCTTTCCATTGTGTTATGGTTAATGTTGCTTTGTGTATTTCATTATGTAATATATCAAGTTGATTATATATTTGTTGGGCATTTTTTATTTTCCATCTGTGTACATTTTCTTTTTCTATAAATTCCAATGCAAAAGATTCATCTCTGCCTTTACAAAAATATTCTATTGCATATAATCTATTGGCAGGGAGCTTAATATTCTCAATGGCATTAATGAGTGTAGTGCCAGGAGCAAATATTTTCTCCCCGTCAATAAAGTATAATGTCCATACATCATTTTCCTGTTGCATAGTACATGAAAATTAATACTGAAGATATTCCAATTGTTAAAGTAGTAACAGCTAATGCAATCAGCAATAATTTTTCTTTTGTTTCATTCATAATAGTGTATGTATAATTGTTTTCTAAAAATTTTAATACACTCGCATGAATATCTACATAAAACATAGCCTCAAGAAGATTCTCAAATATAAATATTTTCCTTCCGGAGAACAATAGAGTCTCTAAAATTTCATTGATGTTTTTTGTTTTAAATCTACCTTTACCTGGGTATGATAAAGGAATAAATTCATAATAGGTATCCTTTCTTAGTAATATACAATGGTTATCATTATTTTTTACCTGATAGATTATAATTTTATTATAATCAGCTTTACTTAAATTATTAATTTTCTTTCTTTCTATTCCTGTATTGTAAATTACTTCAATCATATTCTAACTCTATATAATAGGTTGTGTAATTTCGCTTGACTTATTCTAAGTTTTTTGCAGATCTCGTCACTTGTCAAAGTTGTATTATTTTTAATTGCTTTAACTATTTTTGCAACATCTTTAAATTTAATTGGATCTGTTCTTCCGGTAATAGTTCCAAGTTCATCTTTCTTTAAATTATATTTAATCAATATTGCTTTAATATACTGATCATTATTAATTCGAATATCTTTTTTATGTTGATATGTATCAAATCTTTCGTTATATAATTTTTCAATGGACTTACCCGTTTGTTCTGATTCTAATTTTATTTCATTGTATTTTTTCTCGGATAAATATATGGTAGTTTTATTATTTATTTTAACTTTAATTTTATTTTTTAAATCATTCTTTACTTTTTCTGCTTTAATCTTATTATTCTTAGCTGCAATTTTTATCATAGCAGCTTCTAATGTTTTTGTTGGATCATAATTGCCGTACATAATTTTTTATTTTTTCATTACATGATTAAAAGGAATATTATAATGACCACATTCTTCTGCTATATCAGGATCAATCCATGCTTCATCTTCTCCTGTTTCTTCATTGCGAACATACTCAATTTCTAACCAATCAGATATCTCAGTCCATGATGACCCATATGCATCTATTACTTTAACCGCATCTCCTGCTTCATGAATTAGTATTTCATATCCACCTGAATTCGATGCAGTATAATAACCATCTACTATATCATCCATATCATCTTTGTGTCCATTAAATAAACGAAGTTCATCCTCATCATTAAAGACTTCAATGGTAGGATAATTTGCATTCTCATCTACTTCCATATCTTCCTGAGTTCCATCAATACTTTCCCAACTAATGCTCGAATCTTTTTTATGTAAGAAATTATAAATATCATAACTTGATTTTAATTTATTATTTTTAATTTCTCTAATTAGTTCAGTAATATATTCCTCATCGAATTTAATTCTGAACCAGCTCGTTACTTTAAAATCTATATGTGCCATTATAAATAAAGTTTTGCTTTATCAGCAGTAAGATTTATAATCCTACCCTGATAATCTATTAAATGATGAATTAATAAATCTTCAAGCATGATGGCAGCAGCAACAGATATAGAATCATTAGTAAACATTCCCTGTAATTCAATTGATTCTCTCATTGAACAACTTTGTATGCCCTGATCATCTTCATATTGAGTGAGATCACCATACTTATCTACAATAGTGGGAAGTTTATTTATGAATGTATAAGAAGAA
>JAHWHN010000107.1 GCA_019323235.1 Candidatus Woesearchaeota archaeon
CCAGCACCATTTTCTTTTGATAAAATCATAAAAGAAGTACAATTTAGACCTGCCATAGGGGCCAAAGACCATCTATTAGGTATTTCTACATCTCCAATCTTGAATTTATCATCCATTTTTGAGTATAAAATGGAAGTAATAATAAAGTTTTCTCAATATATAGAGAAAGAGTTAAAAAAAAGTATGTATTACCCTATAATATGAAGCTAGATATGAAGACAATTCATGATGTTAAGTTAGATCAAGATTTTCAGTTAAAAACAGATTTCAAGAATAGAGTTTTATTAAATATGTATCAAACTTTACAACAAAACGTATTTAAAATACCATGCTTAGAGCTAGGCAGACTACTTAGAAAGTCAATAAGAATAAGATATAATGCAGGAGAGCTTCAAAATTTATCAGATATTCTTTATGAAAATATTCAAGATTTGAAGAAAGTTGAGTTAGAAAAAGAAGATCTTCTTTCTAGATTTGTTCAAAATTACGATATTTTTAATTTTTTAATCCCTGAAATTGAATTTGAGAGTAACAAATTTGAAGAAAAAGAAAAATTTAGCAAAGGAATAGAGAGTTTAAGAAAATCTTTTCTTTTAACCATGGGAACTAAGCCTTATTTAATGAAAGAAAGAAAAGAGAATGATTCTGAGGAACTGAATGCTCTAGATTTATATTATAGAAAAAAAGATAATGATATTGGTGATTATTTGTTAGAGTGTTCAGATCTTAAAACAATTTCTAAAGAAAACTTTGATGAAAGAATAGACGAATTTTCTAATTTAGAACAATTAGTTAAAAAAGTTAAAAGAGCCAATCACGATTTTGTTAGCATAATTAAGAGATATGATGAAAGTGAATTCAGACCTAAATTAGCAAAAATTCTTTCTTTAGGAGTTAAAATTCCGGAATTATATTTATTAGAACACGAGGAATTCTCACAATCTGAGTTTATTGTAAGGCAGTCAGCTGAAGTGTATGGTGAGTTTGAAATGCCAGTATCAAAATACTTTCAAGATGTTATTGAAAATTTTTAAGATTTTAATTCAATAGAATTTAATTAAATAAAATAAAAAGAAAGAAGAGTTTATTCTTCTTTTGGAGCTTCTTCAGCAGGAGCTTCTTCTTTAGGTTCTTCGAATAATGGTGTAGAACCTTCTTTTACAACAAATAAATTTAATTGTGCAATTGAATCAGAAACAGTATTTCCTCTTACGGATTTTCTTGTTCTCATACCTTTTCTTTTAAGATGGTTTCCTAAACTAGAAGTTGTTAAGATTCTTTTTCTTTCTTGACCTTGAACATCTCTTCTCATTGGAAATCCAGAACTATCACTTCCACCTCTTACTGAGAAAGTATAACCTTCAAAACCAATTGAATCACCAGAAATTTCTTCACCGATTTTACTTCCATAAAGTTTTCTTTCTTGTACTAATTCAATTTCAACTTGTTTTGCTTTTCCTTCTTTGTTAGATATAACTAATTTCATTTTTTTCCTCCATAGTATCCATTATCGGAAATAATACCTTAATATTATTCCTAGGAACTCAGTATTTTTTAAGAATTTGAAGATGCTTTAAAAATGTTTTGGGAAATTTCCTTTTAACAGTAACATTTATAAGGAATATCTTAATCTTTTTTATAAAAATGGTGGCCATAGTGTAGCTCGGCAGCATTAGGGACTGTGGATCCCTCGGGGCGGGTTCAAATCCAGCTGGCCACCCCATTTCAATCACAAACTTTTTAAGTGGGTCGTGATTTCAGAAAAATAATTGTGGAGGTAGCAAAGTCTGGTCAAATGCGCAGGACTTAAGTGCCACGATGAGATACTTTGTCTGTGGGCAAAGATATCCTGTCTCTTAGTGAGTTCGGGGGTTCGAATCCTCTCCTCCACATTTTCTATTTTATTATAGGATAATCTTTTTAAAAAAAATTCGATTACTTCGAAAGAATATGAAATATGTACAAGGATGCATTCTAAGTGATGAAGTAATTATTAAAAATCTTAACAAATATATCGGTTTGCCTATTCACAACATACCTGTCCCAGAAAAATCTCAAATTAATGATGATAGAAGTTTAGAAGAAATGATAAATGAAGGAGATACTGTTTTGTTCGATGGACAAATTGGAGATTTTGCCTACAATTATTCTGAACCATGGCACAGAAATAAACAATATAAACTTTAATCATTAATTTAGCTATTTTATGCTATTCTTTAACAATACATTTATAAATGGTCATTTTTTTCTAGAATTACATGGCTAAAAAAACTAATCCTGAAGATTCTATACAACCAGAAGTTAACATTGGGCTAGTTGGACATGTTGATCATGGTAAAACTACTTTAACTCAAAAACTATCTGGAGTATGGACTGATACTCATTCTGAAGAATTAAAAAGAGGTATTACTATAAGATTAGGTTATGCTAATGTTTCTATTTATGAAAAAAAAGGTAAATTTTTTCCATATAAAGAAGTAGGTTCTAAATTTGTTAGAAAAGTTAGTTTAGTTGATGCCCCAGGACACGAAAGTTTAATGGCAACTATGCTTTCTGGAGCTATGATTATGGATGGAGCAATCGTTATGATTGCTGCAAACGAAGAATGCCCACAACCACAAACTAAAGAACATCTTACTGCTTTAGAAATGATTGGTATTAAGAATGTAATTATTGTTCAAAATAAAATTGACTTAGTTTCTAAGGAAAAAGCAATTGAAAATTATAAAGCTATTAAAGAATATTTACAAAATACTATGTATAAAGACGCACCAATAATTCCTATTTCTGCTTATCATGGAGTAAATATTGATATTTTATTAAAAGAAATTCAAGAAAGAATTGTTAAATCCGAAAAGGATATTAAAAAAGATCCTTTAATGTTAGTAGCAAGATCTTTTGATATTAATAAACCAGGTATGAACATTAATAATATGAAAGGTGGTGTTCTTGGAGGAGCTTTAATCCAAGGTAAATTAAAGATTGGTGATGAGATAGAAATCAAACCAGACAAAATTATTAATGAAAAACCCAGAGTTATTAAAACTAAAATTATTGGTTTAATGACAGGAACTACACCCATTCAAGAAGCTTTACCAGGTGGTTCTATTGCAGTATTAACTGGTTTAGACCCATCAATTGTCAAATCCGATAATTTAGCAGGAACTGTTGTTGGACATCCAAATAAACTTCCACCAACATGGAACGATATTAAATTAGAATTAAATTTACTTGAAAGAATTGTTGGTACTAAAGAAGAAGAAGAAGTAACACCTGTTCACATGAATGAAATTTTAATGCTTAATTCAAATTCAACTGCTACAGTTGGAGTAGTTACTAATTTAAAGAAAAAAGTAGCAACTTGTAAACTAAAAATCCCACTATGTGCTGACCTTGGGTCCAGAGTTA
>JAHWHN010000108.1 GCA_019323235.1 Candidatus Woesearchaeota archaeon
ATAGAACAAACTCACATCTCATTCTTTGTCCTAATGAAAGTTTTCTAACAGGCTGATGTATAATTTCTTCTATCTCAAACCTATCTACTAAGTAATTTAATCTTTTTTTATACTCTTTTTGATCTAAATCATAAATTCTGGAAAATAAATTAAATGAGTCTATAGCTGGAAGATGAAACCACAATTGAGGTTTTTGTCCAAATACAGTTCCAATTTTATAAGCTAATTTTTTTCTTTCTGTTTGAGGATTGAAATTATTAACTTTACAAGTTCCTTTATCTGGATACAATATTCCTGATAATATTTTTAGAGTTGTTGACTTACCTGCTCCGTTTGGACCTATAAATGCTACTAACTCTCCTTCTTTAACATTGAAAGAAATATCATCTACTGCTTTTAAAAATTTATACTTAGGTCTAAACAAAGACTTAATACTTCCAGTTAATCCTGCTTCTTTAATTTTTGTTTTGAATATTTTTGATAATTTCTTTATTTCAATTATATTTTCCATTTTCCAATCCTTAGTTTAATAGTATATTAATGTTTCTTTCGAATTAGTTCCTCTAGTGGCTTGTATTCCGAACTTTTTTCGATTATTTCTGACAAATATAAACAACCGGTGGAAATTTTCTCTCATCAGTTTTAGATATTTGCATATCTTCACAGACTTCTAATAGTTCAAAACCTGCTTTTGTGATTTCTTTTTTTACTTCTCTTATTGAAGGAATATGTATGTATTGCTTTTGAGTAAAAGTTTTTCCACTTTTATCTGATGATTCTCTTGAAAAAAATACATCTCCATATTCTTCCTCCATAAATTTAAAGCCCAGTCTTCTTAATATGAAATATTTAATCCAGTTTTTTAACCAAAGCAATCTACTAAATCTAAATTCATGTCTTGGATGAGTTGTAAACATAAAGATTCCGCCTTTCTTTAATACTCTTTTTATTTCTTTTAAAGCCTCAAATCTGTTTTCTTTACCAGGTATTTGTGTCCATCCTTGGTTTGAAAATAATACATAACCAAAACTTTCATCCTTAAATTTTAATTTAGTCGCGTCACCAATTTCATACTTTATTTTCAATCCTTTTTCTTTTGCAATTACTTTTGCGTTTTTGATCATTGCAGGAGTAATATCAACTCCAATTACATCATAACCTTCTTCATATAATGGAATTGTTGTTCTTCCTGTACCACATCCTAAATCTAGTACTTTACCATCTTTTTTGAAGTATTTTCTTATGAAATGTTCTTCTGATATCCAATACCCTTCTTTTGCTTTTTGTAAATATTGTTTTTGAGCTCCTTCACTTGAGAACTCTTCTATTACTAATTTTTTTAATTTTGACATTTTATTTTCTCCTTAATTATTATTTTAAAATAAAAAAATAATTAACGAGTTATCGTTAATTTGTTCATTTCCTCAACTGCCTTTTTGACATGTTTTTGAGCAAAATGCTCTCTTGCAGGTTTTAAGATTTCATTTAATCTTTTTGCAAATGAACTTTTTAAGTCCATTGGATGAATTTCTTTGTTTTTGAAAGCCTTTTCAAGTTCTTTAAAGGAATTAAATGTTAAATTGCCTCCAAACTTTTCAGGTCTTTCAATTTCGAATGTTGATTCATCTCTTACAAAAATTAAATGTTTAATCCAATCTAATACTGGATTAAAATCTACAATACCTTCAGGACAAAAAGCACCATTAATTTTTTTAGTAACTTCTTCTTCACTATCAGTCATAAACACTGCCGAGTTTGGAATAGATTTACTCATTTTCATAGTTGCCCACAATGATTGCATATCTTCCTTAGGAACTGGCCAAACTTTTGGTTTTTGTAAACCTAATATTAAATGTCCGTGTACAGCAACTGGTTTTATGACATTTCCTTCTGCATCTTTTAATGGATGTAGTTTTAATTTCTTAGCTACATCTCTTGCAATTACTTGAGCTTTTCTTTGATCCATTCCTGCATGAGCTATATTGATGTCTTGAGCAAAAATATCAGCTACTTGCATTGGAGGGTAGATTAACTTTGCAAAATCTATTGCTTCTCCTTCTGATCTTCCCATAATTGTAGTGGATCTTAATATTCTTGACAAGCTTGTATGTTTTGAAACATCAATTACTGTTTCCCAAAACTTATCGTTATTACTATATAACTCACTTCCCATTACAAACTTCAAATCTTTCGGATTTCCTCCTACACATTTGAAAGCAGCAATCAAAACTTCTTTGAAGAAGCTATTTGTCATTTTTTTAATAACTTCTCTGTCTCCGCCGAGCTTATCATTAATCCAACTATGCCAATCTGCCAAAAATATTGAACACTCTACTCCAGCATCCATAAAATCTTTAACTTTGCCCATACAGACTAAACCATGTCCTAAGTGAGGTTTTCCAGATATTTCAAAGCCAATGTAATGTTTAAGTTTTGTTCCATTCTCAAGCATTTTCTTTAAATCTTCTTCACCCATGATTTCTTCTGTATTTCTTTTGATTAATTGTAATTTTTCTTCTGGTGTCATATTATTAACTCCTAGTTTAATACTATAAATAATTTTTGAATTAGTCAACTTGAATGATAGAATATCCCATTTATGAATTAATAGGGATACCGACTCTTAGATAAGAATCTGAGAATCTAACAATTAGAACAATAATTAGAAGTACAACTAGGTAAAAGTGTTAATACCATTTTTATGCTAGTTGTTTGTTTCATAGACCTTAGTAGTTGAGATATGATATTTAAATGTTATGTTATAATATCCGAATTATTTTCAATCTTTGATTTTACGTAAGAAATATAATCCAAATAGTCCAAATAAACTTATTGTTGGTATTAATCTTTGTACACCAATTACATCTGCTAAAAATCCAAAAAGTAAAGTTCCCAGTCCCATTCCTAGTTGTAAAGACATACTTTTTAGTGATGTTACAGTTGCTCTGATTTTTTTAGGAAGATGTTTTTGGAAATATGGACCAATAAGAGGTCTTTCTAAAAACCAAGAACCTTGACCTAATATGAAAATACCCATTCCTAGAAAAACTAAACCAGGATATAAAAACAAAACAGGTATTACAATTAATATTCTAAATAATATTAAGCTACTCAAAACATTTTTTATTCTATACTTTTGTAAATGTCTTGTCAAGAAAGGATTAATTACACCTACTAAAGATAATACTGAGAATAATATTCCTAAAAGATATACTGGCATATCTAGACCCGTTAAGAAAGGTTGCCAATAATCAAAATCTAATGATACTATAGCTAAAAATAATGTTGCGAAGATTAAATATTTTACATTATTATTTTTTAATGAATATTTTAATCCTTTTTTAGATAAACTAAATGTTTCTTTGAATGATTCTATTAATTTGAGTCTTTTAGGTTTGTATTTTTCATCTCCAAATATTAATAACTGAAGTCCACATAATAATAATCCTGCTGAAAAAATGTACCACAAAGGTTTAATTGAATAAAATTTTACAACTGTCGCACCAATTAAAGGAGCAAATATTCCCGCGAAGGCTTGTATACTATAACTTTTTATAAAAAATTCTTGATGTAAATCTTTTCTTTTATGATGGTTTAAATTATCTATTACCCAGGCTTCTTCTGCTCCACTTATGAAAGTATTTCCAATTCCAAATAATGTAAATGAAATTAATATCATTAAAAATGAACTAAAATATCCTAGGAAAAATACAGCTAGACTAGTTATTAAAAATCCAAAGATTACTGAATACTTTCTACTAAAAGCATCTGCAATAGACCCAGTAGGTATTTCAAATAAAAATGTAGCTACACTAAATGAAGCAAAAAGAATAGAGATTTGGAAAAAGGTAAATCCTAAACCTAAAAAATATATCATTACAAAAGGAAAAACTAATCCAGATAGTGACATTATGAAATAATATAGATAGAATGGGAATAGTAAACTAATTTCTCCTTCTCTGAATAAAGAGTTTTTCATTTCTCACCTTTTGAGTGCTTACTTAATTCATAATATTTTTCTTTCCTCATCATTAATTCCTTATGAGTTCCTTCTTCTATGATTTTTCCTTTTTCCATTACCACAATTTTATCAGAATTCATAATTGTACTTAATCTATGAGCAATTATTATTTGAGTTATATTTAATTTACTTAATTCATCCACTATTTTCTTTTCTGTTCTTACATCTAAAGATGATGTTGCCTCATCTAAGATTAAAATATCTGAATGTTTAAATAAAGCTCTAGCAATTCCAATTCTTTGTCTTTCACCACCAGATAACTTATATCCTTTTTCACCAATTAATGTGTCTAGACCATCAGGCAAGGATTTAATTAATTGATTTAATTGAGCTATTTTAACAACTCTACTTAATCTCTGAGGATTATTTATACCAAAAGTAATATTGTCCCTAATGGTTGAATTAAAAACTTCAGATTCTTGTAATACAATACTTATGTTTTTATGAATTTCTTTTTCTTTTATATCATTTAAATTAGTATTATTAACTAAAATTTCTCCTGAATTAACAACATAAAGATTTAAGAGTAATTTTGATAATGTAGATTTCCCACAACCAGTCTGACCTACTATCGCTATCTTATCTCCTTTTTTTATTTTCAAAGAAACACCATTTAGAACTTTTTTGTTTTCAAAACCAAAGAAAATATTATTTAATTTAATATAATTCCATTTTGGAAAATTCTTTTTCTTTAAATCAGATCTGTAACTTTCAGCTCCCAAAATGGTCATAAATCTTCCAACTTTTGTTTTCACATCCAAGAAACCATCTAATGACCAAGAAAATTGTAATAAAGAATTAACAACTTTCCCAAAATAAGCAAATACTGTAACTAATAATCCAACGGATATATTTCCTTTAATAATCTCAGAGATAGAGAGCAATAAAAATAAAGAAGAAGCAATAGTTACTATAATCATCATTTTAATTGATTTCTTAAATGAGAAAATTCTTTCTTTTAGAAATCTATTTATTG
>JAHWHN010000109.1 GCA_019323235.1 Candidatus Woesearchaeota archaeon
AACAATCAGTAGTTGCAGTCCAATCTAGACCATAACCTGTGTTAGTACATGTAAGAATTCTTTCACTACCTGTTTCACACTCAGTTGCTGATTCAGGAGTACAAGTTTCTCCAGCTACTGAAGAAATTACAAATTCTTGAGAACTGCCTTTAGTTAAATAATGAATATTATCCAAGTTAACTGAAACATCCCCCTCAATATTAACTCTTAAGAAATATTTATCAGAATTCACACCAGGAATTATATCACAACTTTCTAGACAATTATTATCCATAATATCAGTAGAATTTTCAACACTAGATGCATATATTAAATACTCATTAGCACCATCAACAAGAGAAATTTCATAATAACCCATCCCCGTAACTTCACCAGAAATTCCAACAGAGGATATAGAATCTTGAGTGGAAGGGTTCCAAAGTAAAACACCATCAGAATTAAAAACCTCATTCAATTCATCAACGTTACTAACAGCATTTCCTGTTATGTACTTTTCTTGATTTAAAATTGCAGAACCGATAATTGAGATTATAAACATGAATAAAATTATATTGATTATTCTTCTTCTAAGTAAATTACTAAACATTATTTCCCCTCTTTTTAGTGTAAAAACACTACCCCTTATTTCAATCCCTACTTTAATTATATATAAACTTTTCCATTCTGAATTTCAAAAAAAATTAAATTAAATCTCTAATTCTTTTAATCATTTTTTTTCTAAGTATGTTATCTATACTTATCTTTACTACTTTTGATCTTGCATTATAATCTATAAAATCGTCTTTTTCTAATTTTTTTAATATCAAAGACAAACTTCTTTTTGTTTTTGGCATTATATCATAAAATGAACATGAGTCTTTATAGAAATTAAACAAACTTTCTAAATCATATTCTTTTTTATTTTTTCTTAAAATTGTAAAGTAAGTTACTTTGTCATGTAAATTCATTTGATCAATTAAATCTTCTTGGTCTTCCATTTCTATTAATCTATAAGCTTCTTCCACAACATTTAAGTCTATTTTATTTGATTTAGAAGTCATTAATATTTTTCCACAATGATCTAAAACTGTTAATGCTTTTCTTGCATCACCACTTTTGTTTGCTTCAATTTCAGAAATTTTATTTACTGCAGAAACAGTTACTATATTTTTATTAAATGCAAACTTAATTCTAGATTTTAATATATCTTTTAATTCTTCTTCATCGTAAGGTAAGAATGATATTTTTACTCTACCTAAAGAAGATATAGTTTTTCTTTTAATATATTTAGAAATGTTTTCATCATTTGAAATGTAAAGTACATTTATTTTTGATTTTAAATAAGAATTAATTCTGCTTAATCTATAAAGAATATCATCACCTTCAGTTTTTAATACAAAATCTACTTCATCTAAAATAATTGTTATTAAAGTATCTTTATGAGATTTCACATAAGCATAGAATTCATCTATTGCTTTTGACTTCACCCAAGTTTTTGGATATTTCTTACTTGGATTTAATTGCTTGAGACATTCTAGTAAAATGGTACTTTCTTTTCTGTTTTCTGAACAGTTGATGTATACTTTACTAAAATTTAATTTTTGTCTCTTGAGTTCCGTTCCTAATTCATCCAAAAGTTCTAAGATACAGGATGTTTTTCCCGTACCCGGAGAACCTTGGACAAAAATTCCTCTGGTGGAGGAATTTAGTAATAACGGAGAAAGCTCCATAACTAAGTTATTCTTTTCCTCTATTCTTCCAATGATACCTTTCTTAGGTATTAAAGAAAACAACTCGTCCCTATCCTTAAATACCCTTTTTCTAGCGATATCTGAAAAACTTAGTTTAATCATTTTTTGATTCTATATAATAAGAGAACTACTGAAGTTCGTCATCATAAAGATGAACGAAATTCTCAGTAGTTGGTACTTCTACTCCCCCTCTTTTTCCCATGACTTTGAACTCGTCTAAGGCATCCAACCCCCCTCAGATTGAATGCTTAGCCCCCCGAGTTTAATTCCTTCTTTGCCTTACTTTATTTTAACACATGAGGTATGTTTATTAGTTTTAAGCAACAACTTTATTTTGTTTCTTGGGTTTATAAAGTTTCCGTTTATTTTTAAACTTCCTTTTGTTCCGTTACTGCCAAAAGTCCCGTTTATTTATAAATAAACTACATTTTTTACAATTTTTAAAGAAATTAATTTTTTTGAACAGTCTTAAAATTTCCTAAATTCTCTAAATTTCCTATAGTAAAATATTTAAGCAAGTTTGAATTATTTTAGATAATGGGTGGAGCAATTAGTTTTAGAGATTTAGTTAACAAGAGTGTTTTTCTTAATAGAGATATTTTGTTTTCTCAAAAACCACCTGGTGGATTTATACATAGAGATGAACAGAAGAATGAATTAATAATTGAATTATCTAAAATAATAACTATAAGAAAACCTTGCTTTTTATTTATGTATGGAAGTCCAGGAACAGGCAAAACTGCTTTGATTGATGAAGTTATTAAAGATTTGAAAAATGTTGCAGAAGAAAATAAATTAAACATAAAAGATTACTATCTAAATTGTTCAGAACATAGAACAGAAAATGCTATTATGTGTGGCATTATAAATAAAATGGATAGAGAGGATGTTATTTCCAGAATTAAACAATCAGAATTTATATCTCAAATAAATAAAGAACATAAGAATCAACATGTTATTTTAATTTTAGATGAAATTGATTTTGCTCTTAAGGAGTCTGGGGATGAGTTTTTATACAATCTAGCTTTACTTAATGAAAAATCTGATTGTAATATTAGCATTATTTTCATTTCTAATGATCTTAAGGTTTATGATTATATTAAACCAAGAACTCAAAATATTATTGGTAAAACAAAAATTATTTTTCCACCATATAATTTTGAGGAATTAAAGAAAATTATTAAGAATAGAATTAATATTGCTTTTAGACAGAATACTTTTGATGATGAAGTAATTGAGATTATTGCTGAGAAAGAAGCTAATAGAAAAGGAGATGCAAGAAGTGCTTTAGAATTAGTTGATGCTTGCGGTAAAATTGCAACTCAAAAAGGAATGAATAATATTAATTCAAGTATTGTTGATGAAGCAGAAGCTTATCTAGAAAAAAGTTCAGTTTTAACAAAACTTCCAGAATTAGGAAAACATCATAAATTAGTTTTATTATCTATATTAAATAACAAATCAGATAATGTTGGAAGCGAAATTAATAAAAAATACATAGAATTATGCTCTCAATATAATATTAAGCCAGTTTCAGACAGAAGAGTTCGAACAATAGTAACCTTTTTAGATGAACTTGATTTAATCTTTACAAAAGTTAAGTGGGTTAAGGAATTAAATAAGAAAAGTAAGCAAATCACAATTCCTTATAGTAAACCTACGCAAGAAAAAGCTATTGAATTATTAAGAGATACGATTTAAAATGGAAATTGATCATTATACTAAAAATATTGAAGATTGGAGAAAAGCTTCTCAAATATCAGCAAAAGCTTTAGAGTTTGGAAAAAAATTAATTAAAATTGGAGCTAGTGCTAAAGAGATTTGTGATGCTGTAGATAAAAAAGTTTATGAATTAGGAGGGAGACCTGCTTTTCCTGCTCAAATTTCTTTTAATGATACTGCTGCTCACAACTGTCCAGATTTTGATGACAATTATATTCTAAAAGAAGACGTTGTTAAATTAGATATTGGAGCTGAATATAACGGAGCTATTGGAGATAATGCTTGTACTGTTGATTTAACAGGAAAATACCAAGATTTAGTTGATGCATCAAGAGAAGCTTTGAATAATGCTATTTCAATAATAAAACCGGGTTTAAAAATAAATGAAATCGGTAAAATGATTTCTAAAACTATAATTAAGAAAGGTTTTGTTCCAGTTTCTAATTTATCAGGACATGGTTTAGATTATAATAGTATACATTGTAGTCCATCAATCCCAAATTATGATAATGGTAATGAAAATACTTTAAAAGAAGGTATGGTTTTTGCAGTTGAACCTTTCGCTTCATCTGGTGCAGGTAAAATTTATGAATCTGGTGAAGCAACTATATTTATGTTAACTCATATGAGAGGAGTTAGAAAACCTGTTGAAAGATTAATTCTTAAAGAAATTGAGAAATATGAAGGTAGGCCTTTTGCTTCTCGTTGGTTATGTGAGAAGTTTTCACCAGTTAAGGTTAAGTTTGCTTTAAAATCTTTAATGAGACAAGAAATAATTAGAGGATTTCCACCGTTACCTGATGTTGATAAAGGAATGGTTAGTCAAGCAGAACATACTATTTTAGTAACTAAAGATGGTTGTGAAGTTTTAACTAAATCTAGCTTATAGAACTATCTCTTTATTTTTTTAATTAATGACTTAATTTCTTCTAAATCTTTTTGCATATTAGCTACTTCTTTTTCTGCTTTTTTATTAATAGCATAATCTAATTCAGCTCTTTTTCTATCTCTTTGTTCTTCTCTATTTTGACTCATTAAGATAATTGGAGCTTGTATTGCTGCAAG
>JAHWHN010000110.1 GCA_019323235.1 Candidatus Woesearchaeota archaeon
ACAGACAAGAAATAGAACACTTTGGAATTGCTAACATATTAACATCTAATGGTTATGACCCCAAAAAAACAGTTTTAATGGTAGATGCATTTCATACAAATATAGATGTAAGTAAATATGTAATTTATAGATACTTAAAAACATTAAATTTTAATATAAATCAGAGACATATTATTATGTGTAGTGGTGGAGATAGAAGTGTTCCAATAATAAATTATGCAGATTTATTAGCATTTCAAATAAAACTACATCATGAAAACAAATATCGGGATTTCCTACCTTCAGTAATTGACTTTCCAATAGAACCTAGTAAAATAGAATATGATGAACATAGAATTAAAGTAAACTTAGAAGAAGATGATAGAAATATATTAGCAAAAATATTATTCTTAAGACAAGGTGTTTCAAAATATCAAAAGTATTGTGAACAAGAACAATTAAAAAATAATAAATTATAAATTTCGAACACAAAAAATTAACAACAAATAAAATAGAAATAAATTAAATTAAGACAAATGAAAAAATAATTATCAAAGAATAAAAAATAAATTCTAGTAAGATTTACTGAAATACATTATAACTTTAGCATCTTTACCACAATGAGGGCATTTTTTACCTTCAACGGATTCATGTTCAAATGGAACACATCTTGTTGAAGCACCACCTGTTTTATCTTTAATCCATTCTTCACATTCAGTTTCAGCACACCAAGAAGTTTTAACAACTTTCTTATCTTTAATAACTTTCATGAATTCTTCCCAATTCTCAACTTCAATAATATTGCCATTAAAAACTTCTAAAGCTTTTTCATACATCTCAGATTGCATATTTTCTAATAATTCAGGAACTTTAGTTTTCAATTCATCAATACTGATTGTTTCTTTATCTCCAGTATCTCTTCTAACAATAACAACTGAATTGTTTTCTAAATCCTTAGGTCCTAATTCAATTCTTAAAGGAATTCCTTTCATTTCCCAATCTGAAAATTTCCAACCTGGTGAATGTCCTTCTCTATCATCTAAAATAGGTCTGAATTTATTTAATGTCTTAGAAATTTTATTACTCATAGCTAAAACATCTTTTTTAGAATCTTCAAATAAAATTGGAACAATTACAACTTTATTCTTAGCAGCCATTGGTGGTAAAACTAGACCTTTATTATCGGAATGAGTCATTACTGTAGCTCCAATTAATCTAGTAGATAATCCCCATGAGTTTTGCCAAGGTAATTGTTTTTTCTCATCTCTTCCCATGAAGTTAATACCAAAGGCTTTTGCAAAGTTTTGTCCAAGCATATGAGTAGTACCTGCTTGTAAAGCTTTGCCATCTGGCATAAATCCTTCAATAGTTAAAGTATAAATTGCTCCAGCAAATTTTTCTTTATCAGATTTCTTTCCGTAAATAACTGGTAATGCCAAAACATCTTTACATAATTTAGCATATAATTTAATGTAATTCTTAGTATCTTTATCACATTCTTCTTCAGTCTCATAAACACAATGACCTTCTTGCCATAAAAATTCTCTAGATCTAAGGAATAATTTAGTTTGATTAGTTTCCCATCTAACTATATTACACCACTGATTTATCTTTAAAGGTAAATCTCTATAAGATTGAATCCATCTTGAATATGAATCATACATTATAGTTTCAGAAGTTGGCCTTACTGCTAATCTTTCTCCTTCACCAGTAACTTCTTTATCAATCCAAGCTACTTCTGGACTAAAGCCTTCTGCGTGCTCAGCTTCTTTATTAAAAAATGATTCAGGGATAAATAATGGGAAGTAGGCATTTTGACATCCAGTTGGTTCAGTAATATTCTCATCGAACCATTTCTGAATTTGTTCCCAAATCGCGTATCCGTTGGGTCTGATTACCATACAACCTTTTACAGTTGAAAATTCTGCTAGTTCAGCCCTCAAACAAATTTGTTCATACCATTCTGGCATGTCTTCTTCTTTTTTAACGGTAATACCGATATTCTTATTTTTTGACATTTTTATCCTCTAATCTGTTTAGATTTAAAATGCTTTTTTATAGTTTTCTATTAAATTATCAAAAATCTTAAGAAATTCACTTACTGCATATAAAAATAACATCAATTCCTTCATCAATTATCTTATCTACAATAAACAATTCATGAATTAAATCATTAATCTCTTTAAACTTAGAACTTCTCTTCAAAGTACTTAATCCAAATCTTTTTCCAACCCTTTTAATTTCTTGTAATCCCAATCTAATATCATCAAAATTTTGAATAGCAGTAACACTAATAACATTATCAAAAGAATTATCATCAAAAGGTAAATCTTCCGCTTTGCCTAAAAAACAATCATATGGATTTTTATTTAACAATTCTACATTAGGATCAATACCAACAACATCTGAAAAAACGCTTGATGAAATCCCAGTACCACAGCCAACATCTAAAGTTTTTTTATCTCCCAATTCATTAAAAATAATCTTAGTTTTATTTAATTGTTCATTTAATCTCAAGTTATGATATTTATCTGCATCAGAATATTCAACACTCATTCTATTCTCCAACAACCAATGTTGATTTCCTTATTTTTCTTAGTATGAAACTTCATAGTATTTTTCAATTTCATATCATATTCCCAAAAATGAGTAATCTTCTTTTCAAAATCTTTGGAAATAGATTCTATAAATGACTTACTAGTTACCTTACCTATATAATATAATACCTTTCCACAAGAAAATGCCTTCTCAACAAAAATTTTATCAGCCTTTCTATTCTTAACACCAAAAGGAGGATTCATTACAACAACATCAACATTTTTATCAAATTCAGAAACATCCATATTCAAAATCTTATAATCTTCATAATCTTGAAGGTTATTCTTTAATATATATATTGCATCCTCATCTTTCTCAACAAAAAGAACTTTCTTACAATTTAAATTTAAACATCCTATTCCTAAAATCCCTGTCCCGGCTCCAAAATCAGCAATGACTTTATCTTCAATATCTCCCAACATATATGCCTTCCATAAAATATCTGCAGCTACTTCTGAATCAGTTGGATACTGCTCTAACTGTACCTTTGGGTTCTCAAAAACTTTCAATCTTGAAAGTATTATTGCTAGTTGAGTTTTGCTCATAAACAACACAAATATTTATAAACTTTATAACTTTTTCTTTCAAAATGGGAATTTTCAAAAATATCATATCAAAAGAGTTCACGGAAAAAATTAAAATTTCTTTCGGTAAAATTGAAAATGAATTAAACGAACATCTTGAAGATATCAATGCAAATACTCATGAAATTCAATCCATTTATGAATTATTAAATGACTTGGATGCAAAAATTGACAAACTAGATTCTAGATTAGACAAATTACAAATAAGATTAGACAAAAATGAAAAGAAAATTATTGATGTAAGAATTCAACCATTAACTACAAAAGAAAAAGATGTTTTCTTTGCATTATATACAAATCCAACTGATGATATGACATATAAACAAATCTCTCAAAAGATAAAAATGGATGAAGTTTTAGTTCAAGAATATGTTACTTATTTAATAGCAAAAGGCATTCCAATTTCTAAAAAATTCCAAGGAAGTTCTATCTTCATTTCACTAGATAAAAACTTCAAAGAATTACAAGCAAAAGAAAATATTATCAAAAAGAACTAATGTTAGATTAAATCTAACAAAAATAACAATTTCTATACACGTAATAAAACGAAACATTTAAATACCAACTCCCCAGGAAATATGTTGGGACTTATTATGGGGGAGTATATATCTAATAGAAGATATTATACTTTAGTATTATTCGTAGTACTATTAGCAAGTATAACAATACTAGCGGAAAGAGGGGTATTTGAAAGCATAAATTTAGACTTTGATTTGTCTATCTCAGGAAGATCAATCTATAATTCTAATTTTACTTTATTTGAAGACCAAATTAATAAGTCCTATAATGAAAATTCTGTATATTTATTCAAACCTTCTGTTGATACCAATATTAAGTCCCTTTTAGTATCTGGTAATGTATCAGGAACAGGTTATGCCAAAGTATATTTGTTAATTAATCGAGAACTATACCCCGTAGCTTTCTTTAGTTTGAATAATGAAACTATAAACTTCTCAAATATTTGTGAATCTACTTGTTCATTACCAACATTAAGCGATGATAAATATGTATTAAGAATTGAAGTAGATAACGTATTACTAAATCTAAACACAATTTCATATTCAGAATTTGACATGGACTCCTCCATAGATAAAGTCCCAAATTTTTCTAAGGAGTCCAGTCAAACTCTATCAACACAAAAAACAAATAAAAAAGATTCAGAACCATTATTAAATGAATCTTTATTCCAAGTTCTTAGACCTTCTGATAATTGGGAAGATGTAGATGGTATAATTGATTTCAAAATAAAACTAAATGATATCCCTTTAGAAAGTTGTGAAATTATATTAAATGAAAATTTATCTTATTTCGCAGATTTCAAAGAAAATCAATTGATTTTTAGTACTGAATTATTAGATGATGGAAACTATACTTGGTATGCAAATTGTTCTTTTTTAAACAATTCATTTTTGTCAAATCATATGAATTTTACTGTTAATCAGAATTCTTCATTAATTGAAATTTTTGAAGATGTAGAGGATGGATTAGGAAATACTCAAAAAGTAGATATTAAAATATTTATTGGTGACAATTTAACTTTTAATTTAACAGAAAATCAGCATTCAAAATTAATAAAAAAAGGTAATTACAATGTAGAATTAATCCCTTATAATAGTCCTGTTAAAAAAATAAAAGTTCTTAATACTTCATTTAATAAAAATGTAAATGAATTTATCGATGTTGATGATGTGTTAGGTAAAACATCTTTGCCTGTAACTAAAAAATGGAGACAAGCATATGCATTAAATCCTATCTATAAAGATTCCTCTTATGAAATAACAGTAATTGCAAAAGGAGAAGACTTATACAAATGTAAAGATTGGAATTATACAGAAAGAAATTGTTTTGGTGATTGGGTTAAAATAATGGATTTAGTTCCAGGTGATGAATATACTTTCAATTTAACACCTCTTGATCCAGCTTATGGAGAAGGTGAAGATATTTTTATATTAAAAACAATTGATATTGATGGAAATGTTTCTGATTGGGATGATATATTAAATACAGAAAGAAATCAAATAATAGATGGTATAGGAGGAATTAATGATCTAGATAATCCTACTACTGTAGATAGAGATTTAATTAAGTTTGCATACACGTGGGATGATGATTATTTTTACAATTATTTTGAAAGAACAACCTCTGGTAACCTTGCAGTAAATCTTTTAGTTTATTTAGATTTAGGAAATGATGGTTATATGAATTCTACTGATAAAGTAGCAAGATATGTCTGGAATGGTGCAAGTAATGAAATAGATATTTGGATTTATGATTATGTTCCAAGTGGTACTGCAGACATTTTAACAGGTGATGGATTTGATATGCCTGGTACTATTACTAATGGAATTCTTGTTGAAGAAAATTTACTTGGTGGAAGTCCATCGGGTTCCTATGCTGAAACAAGATTAAATTGGAGCGATATAGGAATAGCACCAGGTACTCCTATTCAATTTCATGTTTCTTCTTCAAGAGGAATTAATCTTCCTTCGCAAATAGAGGATAACATGGACTCAAGAAGTACATTATTAGTTTTTATTGATATTAGTCCTGATCAATCTTCTGCTGGATCAAAAGGAGATACTATTTATTATGATTTAATAATTACTAATGATGGTAATGTTGAGGATACAATAGATATATCTACTATCGGAACTTTAAATGGTTGGACAATTAATTTCTATCAGAATGATAGTGTTACTCCTTTGAATGATTCTGATTCAGATGGTTTAATTGATGTTGTTTTATCTCCATATACTTCAACAACAATTGTGGCAGCAGTAACAATTAAAGCGAGTGCAAAAAATGGTGATTTGGATCAAACATATGTTTATGTAAATTCTTCGAATGATAATTCTGTTTACGATTATGCTTTATTAACAACTGGTGTTGGTGCGATATACATATATCCTTCAAATTATGGAAAAATAGCTTCTGGAACTTATATAGAATATAATCATACTTTGTTAAATAATAGATTACAACCAGATACAATTAATTTACAAATAAATGTTGAGAATGGATGGTATTATGAATTATACAATTCTACAGGGGGATTATTAAATGATACTAACTCAGATGGTTTAAATGATTCGGGAGTTATGCC
>JAHWHN010000111.1 GCA_019323235.1 Candidatus Woesearchaeota archaeon
AACAATCAGTAGTTGCAGTCCAATCTAGACCATAACCTGTGTTAGTACATGTAAGAATTCTTTCACTACCTGTTTCACACTCAGTTGCTGATTCAGGAGTACAAGTTTCTCCAGCTACTGAAGAAATAACAAATTCTTGAGAACTACCTTTTGTTACATAATTAATACTGTTTAAATTAACCGAAACATCGCCATTAATATTAACTCTAATGAAGTATTTATCTGATGATAAAGAGGGGTTTAAATTACAACTATCTATACAATAATTTTTAATTGTTTCTGTGGAATTTTGAATGCTTGAGGCATATATTAAATATTCATCAGAACCGTCAATTAAAATTAATTCATAATATCCAATTCCTGAAATTAATCCAGATATACTAATAGATTCAATTTTTTCATTACCTGTCGGATTCCATAACATTACAGAATCTGAAGTAAATTCTTTGTTTATAATATCACTATGTGTTTCACTTAATAAATTACCTGTAATGTAATTTCCTCCAAATAAATAAATAGAAACTAAAATTAATAGGAAAAAGCCCGCAAACATAGATGCAATCTTAATTCTATTTTTGAGATATTTCTCCATCAACTATATACTCCCCTTTTTTATAAATAAACTTCGGAACTACTACTATTTAAATATTCCTATTGGAAAAATCAATCAAAAATAAAAACATTTATATATTAGTACTACTCATCAGAAGTAAAATGGTTAAAAAAATTGTTAATTATTTATTATTCATATCTTCTTTAATGATTAATCCCATTTATAGTCAAGATGTTAAAAAAGAAAATATTGATAAAAATTCTTTAGAATATAAGTTATCAAAATTAGATTCTTTAAACGAAAAAAGAAATTTAATAATTACTGAAATGAAAAAACAATCAATCAAAGATGATTCTTTTCAAAGTTTAGTATTTTACTTACATAATGTTTATTTGGAAGCCGCAGTTGGAGAAGAGAAGAAATGTGATTTTGAAAAAGCAGTTTCTTTTTATGAAAAGACCCAAAACTTAATTAAGAATTATGAACAAAAATCTCAAAAAGATTTTGATGACAAATTGGAGTCAAGAGTTAATAAAATGGCTTTAAATTGTAGAGATAAACTTAAAGAATTATCTGAACATAAAGATGATGGCGAATATATGGGTAAACAAAATCTTTTAATGGGTAATTATGATTTGGCTAAAAAACAACTTTCTAACACAAAGTATTCCGAATTACCTGATTTTTTAAGAAAAATTGATAATCTAGATAAAGATTATAAAAAGAGTTTAGATGAAAAAATTAAATTATGTGATTCCTTATACAAAATATTATCTAAAGATAAATTAACTTCTTCTGATGAAAAGGAAGCTGTTAAAAAAATAAATCAAATTTCTGAAAAAGTCCAAATCAGAAATATGTTAAATAAGTATTTAAGCGATAAAAAGAATTTAATAAAATTGCCTGATAATTTTCAAGAAAAAATCAAATTTGAATTATATCCTGTTCTTTCAATAGAAAATTTTAGATTTGATAATTTAAATTCAAAAAGTTTCTTAGAATCAACTAATAATTATTTTGAGATGGTTAAAGATGAAAAAAATGTTTTCTTAAGAGATAGAGCCTCAAGATATATGTGGTGTTTTAAGAATATAGCCTTAAACCATTCAAGTGAAATTTCCTTTAAATATGTAATTGCTTTTAATAAGAATAAGAAGCAACTATTTAATGAAAAGGAAGATTTGATATATATTGATTATTTAGAAAATATAAAATAAATTTAAAAAACAAATAATTTATATATTCATAACCCAAATTCTATATTACCATGGGGAGTATTTTAGATCAATTTAAAATAGAAAAAGAATTATTAAAAAAATCACTTGAAATTAAAAAGAAAGATTTTTTTTCATTATTATATATAATATCACCATTTATTATTTTAGGAATTGTTTTATTTTCATTCTTTTTTATAGAGTATTTAATGGTTGTAAACAAATTAATGGTTTTGGATTTAGTTTCTGCAGTTCAAGGGTTTGGTTCTGATATTTTAATTAATGAATTTTCAGAATTTTATGTTTATAGTACAATTTTGATGATATTGAGTATTGGTTTAATAATAATATCTAGTTCTTTATTTAGAATGTTAACGTTTTCAAATTTCTTAAATAAGAAGTTTCAAAAAGAATTTTTTTGGAAATACGTTTTAGGATATACAATTCCTTTAATTTTAATGTGGTTTATTATAATTTATCATTTTACAAAAATAGCTTCATTTACGGAGGGAGCTTTAGATGGTAAAAACCATGCATTCTTTTTATTTTTTGTATTAATATTTTTTTCACACTATCTTAATTATTATACTCTAAATTATTTGAGAGATAAAAAAATAATAGATTCTTTGATTAATGCTGGTTGGGATTCTGTAAACATAAAGAACTTTTTAGTTCCTTATCTTATTTTTATATTAGTATTATTTTTTATATTATTAATTACAACCTATTTAACTTTTTTAATAGCTCCTGGTTTAATTATGATTATACTTTCTTATTTTTGGTTAAAGAAATATTTGGTGGTACATTATGAGGGATAAAGGTCAAGTAACTATTTTTGTAATTATTGCAATTATTTTGTTGATATCTTTTTCTGTAATTTTTTATTTAATGTTACCTGATGATTCAGATGTTGGAATTGTAACTGGGGATATAGAAACAGTAGATGAAGAACTTGAAGTTTATGTTAGGGATTGTTTAACAAGAGTTACTGATGAAGCCATGGACATAGTTAGACTACAAGGAGGATATATTAATTTCCCACAAGGTATTGTAACTAAAATTATAGATAGCAATGTTTCAATTGTAAATGGAAGAGTTTTAAACCAATTTGGAAAAATTCAAGTACCTTACTATCTTGTGAATGATCAAATTTCAATACCTTCTTTATCTTTAACTGAATCACAAATTGAATCTTTTGTTAATGAAAGATTGCTAGAATGTATTGATAATTTTTCCCCATTTGAAAGAGAAGATTACATTTTTACTTTTGAGAGTCCAAAATCTAATGTTTCTTTAACCGATGTTGTTTTAGTTGATTTAAAATTTCCAATTGTCGCACAAAAAGATGACTTTCAATACATCCAAGATGAATTTTTTATCGAGCTCCCTATTGATTACAGGGAAATGCACAGAAAAGCAACTAGACTAACTTTGGATGAATTTTTGGGAGGTTATTTAGAATTACATGAAAAGAAATTAATTTCTTTATATGCATATGCTGGTGGTGAAAAAGGGGATTATGATCTTCCACCATTTTCTTGGTCAGAGTTTGGTTTTGATTGTGAATCTGTTTCTTGGGATAAGGATGAAGTTAAAGATAAATTGAAAATTATTTACAAAGAAAATTATCCGCTTTTAAGAATAGGAAGACTAAACAATACAAGATATATTGCTGATAATTCTTTTTCAGAGAATCTTTATGATGGAATGATTATTGATTTATTGGCAAAAGACATGGATACACATTTAGATATAATTTATGATGACAAATGGGATTTAGATTTTTTTGATGTTCAACCAAGTAGTGGAAAAACAATAGAACCGGATGGTTACGAATTTTCAGGAATTCCTTTTTTACCAGAGATGTGTGATTATACTTATAATTTTAAATATACTTATAGACATCCTGTTTTGTTTGACATGTGGGATGATAACAATGATAAATATTTTAGAAGTTCATCATCTGGAAAATTTAAATATAATTTCTTTTTAGAATCACATCTTTGTGGAAATAGAGTTAAGGATTGTGGAGATGTAAATCCAAATGTGGAAGTAATTGAAGAATTTTTAAAAGAATATGGTTCAACAAGTAGCATTTGTAGTAATAACAACAATTCTGGTTTCATAACATTCAATGTTGGAGATGAAAATAATCAATCATTAAATGATGTTTTTGTAAAATATTATTGTGGAGATGTTGTTCATGATTGTGATATTGGTTTAACAGATATTGATGGTGAATTAAAAATTAAACTCCCATATTGTCAGAATGGAATTGCTACTTTTTCTAAAAGAGATTATCATGATTCTCAAAGAGTTGTTTCAGTAACAAATGATATTGGGATGCAATATTCTATAACTATGATGAAGAAAAAAGATTTTAATTATTCTGTAAATTTAATTAAAATAAAAGATTATGCGGAAGCATTTTATTTAACGAATGCATTTACAAAACCTACTTGTAGTGGAGAAAGTCCTGAAAGTATTTTAGGTAGTATATATAAAACTCCACCAAAAAAAACAGATACTGTTTTTATAAATTTAATAAATGCGAAAAATCCAACAACAACTTCTTTGATTTATAGTGAGTTGGGAAGTCTTCCTTCAACATTACAATTGGGGCCTGGTGATTATATTCTGGATTCAACATATGTGGGTATGACCAAAATAGATCCTGTAACAAAAGCTGGTCAAAAAATAAGTTTAAATCAAAATGGTTCTGGACCCTATACAGGACCTTTCCCGCTTGGTCAAGTAAGTATGGATGTTGATTTTGAAATGGAAGAATTGGTTAATACAAATCATATCGAATTTAATTTACTAGTTGATCATTTATCTGATGAAGTATTAGATGTTGATATAATTGGTGAAGAATTAATAAATGAAGATGGTGAAATAGATATAAATATAAAAATACCAGAAAATTCAGATTTAACAGAAGATTGCGTAAACCCTGAGAAGACAGTTAGTGTAAAAGTACCAAAAGAATTTTATGAAAGACATTTAAATCCAATACTAAGTAGAAAATGAAGACAAAACAGAAAAAGATAATTGCTTTGTATTTTATATTTTTAATAGTTAGTATGCCTTTTATTTTTGGAGCTGAAACATTTTATCAGTATAAAGAAACTCTTCCAGAATCTAGACCAGATATTGGAGTAATTAAAAGTCCAGCTAATCAATGTCAAATAAAATCTGATAAATCAACAAAATTCGTAGATCAAATGACTGGTGAAACTTGGTCTAAAATTTATAAAGTAACTTCTACAATAAAAACAATGTGTGATATTGGTTCTTTAGTAACAACTGTTTTATCTACAATAGATTCTGTGATAGGGGGATGTTGTGTCTTTCCAATTCTTGAATTTGTTTGTCAAGCAATTTCAAAATTAAAAGATTTCTGGAATAAAATATATAGGGGTTTCTTTTCAAGATTATGTTGTATTATTAATTGTCAATGGTGTAAAGGGGTAAATTGTTTAGCGGGTATTGAAACACAAGGGGATGATACTGGTCCAACTCCTGGAGGTAGTAGTTCATATTCTACTCCTAGTTCTGGCTCAAATGCTGAATCTAGTGGTTCTACTGATGCTGCTACTGCTGCTGCCTCAACCAGTACTGGTGGTTCTTCTGGTGGCGGAGGTAGTTCAGCTACCATTCCAAGTCAAACTACTACTACTAAATCTACTGCTCCAAGTAGTCCTTCTGGTCCATCTACTTTAAGTCAAATTGGTTCTGGTGTTAGTGGTTTTTTATCTGGAGTTTATAGTGGTTCTTATGGAAGTAGTGGAGGAACAGTTGGAGCGGGCGCATGGTCGAATTATGGGACTGGTAAAGGAATTAAGGGCGCAATAACTGCAGGGTGGGCAACTTCAATAAATCCTTATGATAATATTTACATAGCATCTTTTTGTTTATGTTTACCAGCATTTTTATTTAATATAGAAAAACTAAAAACAGTTTATGTTGCTTATAATTGTTGTGTTGACCAAGCTTGTCAATTGGGAGTTTCAACAGAAGCTTGTGATAAAGTTTTAGCAGAAGGAGTATGTACTTTTTGGAAAGGTGGTTTAGTTAATTTAATTTGGAATGTTCTTAGTGCAATGGTTACTAATGCTCTTACTAGTGTGATTTATCAATGGTTGGGTGATTTAACATTAGATTTTTTACCTAAAGGATGTACTGTTTCTCTATGGGATGTTTTAAACCTTGGTTTGATGATAGATTCTTTAGGTGATGGTTTGGATTTTAGTACTAGTGCAATAGATTTAAGTGATATGAGTTGTGAAGATATTGGGATTAGTCAAGTTATTGAAGTGTTAGATAAAAATGAAGATCATGAAGCACTTGCTTCACAAAATACGGATGGTTTTTCAAATTCTTTTGATATGGTTGATAGAAATAATGATGGTGTTTATGAAACAATTAGAATTTCAGAAACAGATAGTACAACAACAATTCAACAATTATATGTAGATTCTGGATTGGTCTATATAAGCAAAGAAAATAAATTTTTATTTTATAGTAACACTACTGGAATTCAGGATTTCAATTTAATATTTTTGGAAGGAAAAATAATATTTATTGAAAATGGCGAAAATTTTGCAAAATATGATTTTACAGATTATAAAATTTCTCCAGATAGAAATTACTTGGAAAGATTTAATATTAAATATTCGATAAGTTATTCAGACGAGGGTTGTATTAAAGTTATAGAAATCAAAGATGGTAATGAGATTAGTAATTGTTATACGGCGGCTTACAATTTTGAAAGTGATGCAAATTTAAATTTGATTTTTGGTAGTATGAGTGAGTCATTTAGAGATTTAATTTTATCTGGTGGAAGAACTTTTGAAAATTACGATACTGACTTACCATCAACAAGTATGTTTGAGGATTATAGAGATTTGTATGGCGAATCGACAGAATATAATTTTTATGAGTTTACGGAGAGTGAAAATAATGTCTATACTGGTGAAAAAGCAGATGATGGTACCAGTAGATTTGGTGAAGTATCACCATCTGATAGTCTGCACGCACAATATTCTTTATACTCTTTAACTAAATCTTTAGTTAATAGATACATGGGTCAATGGGAACAACAAATTGTTGCAGAAATGTGTGAAGAAGAATATGATGCAGCCGTACCAACAGCAAAACAAGCAACTAAGAAAAGAACTTCTGTTAATCTAAACGGAGGTCCTAATAATCAAATTTGTAAAGGAGAGGATGTAACAATAGCTACAACTCAAATAATTGACAAATATGTTTGTCTAAATGATGTTTACAAATATAACGTGATGTATTCAATTTCAGCTTGTCATGAAAAAGTAAATTTCACATTATCTTTAGAAAATTGTGATCAAAATGGTTGTAAGCCAGTTGAAGTTAAAAATGGAATTGTAGAATTAGGGCAGAGAGGTTCTGAAGAAATTGCTTATACTGATTTAAGAGAATTTAATTATGCTTGCTTAGATACTTCTGATACAAGAAGATTATGTGTGCCTTTTACTGGTCCAACTGTTGGATTAAATGATGATTGTGAATCAATTTATGTTCCTCCGGTTGTTAATGAATGTAAAGATGTATTTGATATTTATATTACTAAGAATGGAAATAATTATGAGTATATTTATGGTGTAAAACAATGTAAACAAGAAACTTATTC
>JAHWHN010000112.1 GCA_019323235.1 Candidatus Woesearchaeota archaeon
CAGAATTCTTTTTACCACTCTTTTTTACTGTTTTTTTAACAGTTTTTTTCAACTTATTCCCCTTTTTTAAACCCTAATAATCAAGTTAATAAATTAGACATATATATATTTTACTATTAAATTAGTTCATATTTTAATAATTAAATTACTAATTTAACGATTTGGCTAAAAAGGTTTATATACTATTTCTTTAATAATTAAGTTATGCATTTGAAAATTCCATTTTTATCTAAAAAAAAGAAACCAAAAATTGGTTTAGCTTTAGGTGGCGGAGGAGCTAAAGGTTTAGCTCATATTTATGTTCTAAAAGCTTTGGATGAATTAAATATTAAACCAGATGTTATTGCAGGTTGTAGTATGGGAGCTTTAATTGGGTCTTTATATGCTTCAGGTTTGTCTGGTTTGGAAATTGAGGGTATAGCTAAAAATTTTGGTTTTAAGAATGCTTTAGGATTATTAGATTTTTCAATTTTTAATAAAACAGGATTAGTAAAAGGAAATCATGTTATTAAATGGTTAGAACAAAATTTAGGCACAAGTAGTTTTTCGAAATTAAAAATTCCTTTAAAGATAGTAGCTACTGATTTTTGGAACAAAAAAGAGGTTGTTTTTGATAAAGGAAATGTTGTTGAGGCGGTAAGATGTAGTATTTCCATACCTGGCGTTTTTGAACCTTATTCTTATAAAGGAAATGTTTTTGTCGATGGAGGTGTTGTAAATCCAGTCCCTTATGATGCAATAAGAGATGAATGTGATGTTTTAATTGCAGTTGATGTAATGAGAGAGAAGGAAGTAACTTCTAAGAAAAACACAAATAAGCCAAAATTGAAAGATTTAATTTATGTCTATACAATAATGTATGAAAAAACAGAAACATACAAATTACAAATTTGTAAACCTGATATTTATTTAAGGGCTAATCCAGAAAATATTTCTATATTTGATTTTCACAAAATAAAAGAAGTTGAAAAATATGTAAAAGATGACATTAAGAAATTCAAAAAAGAATTGAAGAAAATCTTTTAATTAATCACTGAATCTTTATGTTTAAGCAAATAATTTAATTTTGGAAAATAAGGTATATCTCTATAATCCTTTCTATTAAAGTTAACTAGTTGAAATAAATCAATTATTGAAGTTTTAGCTTTTGGTAAGTCTTTTGCATTAACTAAACAATAATCATGAAATCTTTCGGATATGTTTGAGTCATAAAGAGTTCTATACCATTTTTGAAATCCTGCATGTAATTTCATAAACTCGAGTTTATGGATATAAGCCCCATGTTTAAATGCAGAATTAATACTATGTACTTCCCAATTTCCGAAAGAATGATATTTATGATTCATATTATTTGGGTATATTGTTAAGAAAAGACCTTTACAATCAACAATCTTATCAAAATACATTTCTTTTTCAAGATGCCATATTGCTTTATTTGTTGCTTGAGAAATAGCTGTGGAAAAATCAGAAGCTAGATTTTCATTTAAAAGATCAGATAATATCTCTGAAAGATTATTATGTTTCTTATTTGCGAAATTTAAGAATTCTTTTTTCTTTTTATGACTAGCGAGAAACATTGGATGGAATGGATTTAAAGTCGAAGCGTTTGTAAATTCTACTGCAATATTTGCTATTTCATTATAATCAAAAATAAAGTCTTCATACTTACCTTGATTTATTCTAGAAGCTTGTTCAATATCAGTATTGTCTTTTTCTACACTATTATGTTCTTTTAATCTTAATATATTACATTCTTCAATATATTCAATTAATCTATTGTAAATATTACGAACATAATCCTTGTCATTGTTAGAAAGATTTTTCGTTGCTTCTAAATATGCAATGTGTTTTTCATCCATAAAAAAATAACTATAGTTTTGAAGTATTTAATTATTTCGGTATGATTTATTTATTTTAAAGCCAAACTTTATAAACATCTCCTCAACAATTATTTTTATGATTAAAGTTTTTGCTCTTGGTGGTTATAAAGAATTCGGAAGAAATATGACTGCCGTACAGGTTGATGATGAAGTTGTCATAATAGATATGGGAATTCATCTAGAGAATTATATTAATTTAACAGAAGATGAAGATTTAATTCAGATAAGTAAAAAAGATTTAGAAAATGCTGATGCAATTCCTCATATGGGGAAAATTAAAGATATTCAAGATAAAGTCGTTGGAATTATACCAACTCATGCACATTTAGATCATATTGGAGCTATTCCGTTTTTGGCTAAGGAATTTTCTTGTCCAATTTATTGTACTAATTTCACTGGTGAAGTTGTAAGAACATTATTTGCTGATGAAAGAAGAAAGCTAAAAAATCCAATTGTTGTTAAAGATACAAATTCTAAATTTAATATTGGTAATATTAAGGTTGAGTTCATAAATGTAGCTCATTCAACTCCTCAAACAATTATGGTAGCAATTCATACAGAGAAAGGTGCTATTTTATATTGTAATGATTTTAAATTAGATTCAAATACTGTTTTGGGTGAAAGACCAAATATTGAAAGAATTAAAGAATTAAAAGGAAAGGTTTTAGCTTTAATTTGTGATTCAACTTATTCAATTGATGATGGAAAAACTGAATCTGAATTAGTTGCAAAAGATATGCTAGAAAATTTACTTCTTAAAGAAAATTATGATGGTAAGGTTTTAATTATAACTACATTTTCATCACACTTGGCAAGATTAAATTCAATTGTGGAATTTGCTAAGAAAATAAACAGAAAAGTTATCTTTTTAGGAAGGTCTTTGCATAAATATATTTCAGCTGGTCAAAATGCAGGAATTATTGACTTTTCAAAATATGATTTTTACAAATATCGAAGGGAAATTGACACAAAATTAAAAAAAATAATGACTGAAGGTCCTCAAAAATATCTTTTGGTTGTTACTGGACATCAAGGAGAGCCAAAGGCAACATTATCAAGAATTGCTCGTGGTTTAACTCCATTAAATTTATTGAGAGGGGATGTTGTTATTTTTTCATCTTCAGTAATTCCAGTTAAAACAAATATTGAAAATAGGGAAGAATTGGAAAAAAGTTTGTCTCAGAATGAAGTTAAAATGTTTAGAGATGTTCACGTATCAGGACATGCTTCTAAAGAGGATATTGAAGCTTTGATAGATATGATAAGGCCTGAAAATATTATCCCGGCTCATGGTGATGTTGAGATGTTAGAAGGAGTTAGGGATATAGCAAAATCATTAAACATTAATGAATCAAAGATTCACATTTTAAGTAATGGGGATAGTGTTGATTTATAATTGGGAAATATAAAATTTTATAAATAGAACTTTATTATTAATAATCAAGTGGGGGTATAAATGAAATTAACTTTAGCAGAACCTAGATATCTTAAAGAAAGTATAAATGTTATTTCAGAATTAGTAACTGAAGCAAAATTCAAAATTAATTCTAATGGTTTAGAATTAGTAGCAATGGACCCAGCAAACGTAGCTATGGTCATTTTCAAATTATTATCAAGTTGTTTCGTAGAATATAATGTAGAAAAATCATTAGAACTTGGTATTAATCTAAATAGTTTTAAGCAAATTCTTAAAAGAGCTAAAAGTGAGGATACTTTAACCTTAGAATTTGGTGATGATAACAAATTAACTTTAATCTTAAAATCAAGAACAACTAGAAAATTCTCAATTCCTGTTTTAGAATTGGAAGATAGAGAACAAAAAGTTCCTGATTTAGCATTTCCAGTAATTGTTGAAAGTTATGCTAATGTTTTAGTAGAAGCAATTGATGATATTGGGATTGTTTCAGAATCTATTTCTTTTATTACTGAACCTGAAAAATTAACAATTAAGGGAGAAGGTAATATGTCAAAAGCTCAAGTAGAAATTGTTCAAGATGATGATACTAAGATAACATCTGATGGACCTGATCCAGTTAGATCAAAATATTCAATTGAATATTTGAAAAAAATGGTTGGTGGTTCCAAGATTTCTGATAGAGTAACAATTTTAATGGACAAAGATTATCCAATGAAATTAGATTTCAAGGAAGTTGACAAAGTTCAATTATCTTTTATTCTTGCTCCAAGAGTTGAGGATGATTAATTTTTTTGTTTGAAATTGGAAAAAATAAAAAAAGATTGGAAAAAGAAATTAACTCCTGAACAATATCACTTTCTTAGAGAAAAAGGAACAGAAGCTCCTTTTAGTGGAAAGTATGTTAAATTTAATGAAAAAGGAAAGTATGTTTGTGCTGCTTGTGGAAATGAACTTTTCAATTCTGATTCAAAATTTTATTCTTCATGTGGTTGGCCAAGTTTTTCTGATGCTAAAAAAGATGCTGTTGAATTTAAGAAAGATTTTAGTCATTTTATGATTAGGACAGAAGTATTATGTAAAAAATGTGGTGGTCATTTAGGACATATCTTTAATGATGGACCAGAACCAACTGGAAAAAGATTTTGTATTAATTCAGTTGCTTTAAATTTTAAGGACGGAAAGAAATGAAAGCTACTTTTGCTGCAGGATGTTTTTGGGGAGTAGAAGCAGCATTTAAAAAAATTAAAGGAATTACTTCAACAACTGTTGGTTATACTGGTGGCAAAACAAAAAATCCTTCTTATGAAGAAGTTTGTAGTGGCGATACTGGCCATATTGAAGCTGTAGAAATTAATTACAATCCTAAAATTGTTTCTTATGAAAGATTATTAGAAATATTTTGGCAAATTCATAATCCAACAAGTTTTGATAAACAAGGTAATGATGTTGGGACTCAATATCGAGCAGTAATATTTTTTCATGATGAAAAGCAAAAAGAAATTGCTTTGAAATCATTAAAAGAAGAACAAAAAAAGTATGATCAAAAAATAATGACTTTGGTTAAGGAAGCTAGTGATTTTTATCCAGCTGAAGAATATCATCAAGATTATTTAGATAAAAACAAGAATGGGTATTGCCATATAAATTTAGATTCAATCAAATAATTTTATTTCGTATAATCATTCATAGTTTCATAACAATATTTAAATATTGAATTCTCAAATTAAATTAATATGTGTAAGTTTAAAAAAATAAGAATTTGTGGAGCTAGTGGTTCTGGTAAAACTCATCTTGGAGAAAAATTACAAAAATTAACAAATATTAAATTCACGCCCTTAGATAATTTAAGATATGACTTTTCTAAAACTCATAAACATGAAGTGAAACGTTCTGATAAAGAGGCAAGAAAATTATTGGATAAATTATTGAAACAAAAATCTTGGATTATTGATGGGGGATATTATACTTTATCAAAAGATACTTATGATGATGCAGATTTAATCATTTTCTTAAATCCTAGTTTTGGTAAAAGATTTCTTAATACACTGAAAAGATTCTTTAGAAGAATTAAAGAAGGTAAACACGAAGGTTTGAAAAATTATGCAGATTTGACTTTATCAAATGTTAAATTAAGAAAAGTTTGGGATGAAGAAAGACCAAAATTATTCAAAGAGATGTATGATAAGAAAATACATTTTTTTAATTCTGCTGATGAAGCATTTGATTGGTTTTCTAAGAATTCTAAGTAATTCTATATAACAATATTTAAATATGCATTACTTATAAAATAATCATGGCAGATAAAGATCAAATTCAAAAGTGGCTCGACGAAGGCACTATTACTAAAGCTCAAGCTCAAAAAATGCTATCAGATTCTTCTAAAAAAGATAATGAAAGTAAAAGCAATAAATTAATTGCAATAGCATCCATCATAGGTGTTGTTTTAAT
This sequence comes from Candidatus Woesearchaeota archaeon, assembly GCA_019323235.1. Taxonomy (GTDB): domain Archaea; phylum Nanobdellota; class Nanobdellia; order Woesearchaeales; family JABIAG01; genus JAHWHN01. Next base: position 5,746 of record JAHWHN010000112.1, read on the forward strand.
CTTCATAGGTTTTGCATGGATTGTTGCAATGAATTGGCATCAATTTCCTGATTTCTTTAAAGTATTTATTCTAGTAACATCAACTTTAGCTGCTTTTATATCTGGAGTTATATTGAGAGAAAAGGTTTCTGAATGGTCAGGAAGATCTATGCTTACTCTGGGAGCTTTAATGTATTTATTGAGTTTATTCTTAATATCTCAAATTTATAATTTAGCAACAACTGTACAACATTATGCTTGGTTATTGTTTTTTGCATGGACAGTTATTCTATTAACAGCATATTTCTTAAACTCAAAAGAAAACTTATTTGTTACATTAGTTTTGTTTTTCATTTGGTTAGTTTTAGAATATTCAGCTTCTTTAGAATTTGTAAGGGAGGCTGAAGCATTATTCGCAGCAATAATTATTTTATTGTTTACAGGTTCTTTGTTGTTTGGTTTAACTATGCTACATGCATCTTTAAATCATAGATTTGCGGGACTTTATAGATTTTGGACAGTTTTTTATTTTATGTTAATATTTTATTTTTTAAGCTTCCAATTTTCTTTACCTTTGATAAGTATTTTTTCACTTAGTGCTAGAATATTAACTCCATTTTTGGTATTTTATCTATTCATTTGTTTTATTGGATTCTTGGGAGGAACTTTATTAGCATCAAACAAAAGTAAGGTTGCTCTGAAGCAATCATTAATATTTTTAGGAATTGTTTTTTTAATATTTTTAATGGTTTTAGCTACTAAAATAAGTAAAGAAGAAGCTGGCTATTGTAACTTAAGAAGTTGTTATAATATTAATAATCAAGAGGATTGTGAAAATCCTTCGTTAAGTGTTTATAATTGTGAATGGAGAAATAATTATTGTAGTCAAACAAACTGTAATGCTTATTTGAGTGAAGATGAATGTATTTCCAAAGATTGTCGTTGGAATGGAAATAATTGTTTCTATAAAGAATTTGATTATTATTCAAATGAAGAATCTTGTAGAATTTATAATAATCAAAAAAGTAGTTGTGAAGCTAAATCAACATGTAATTGGGTTCCTTCATATTTTAATTACAACGGAAGTCTTCCAATGTTTTATTGGTCATTATGGTTAATTTATAATGCAATTTTTATCGGATTTATTTTATTAATGGTTTGGTATGGACAATTAGTTGGTTCAACTCATGTTGTAAACTTGGCAGTTGGAGCATTTGTTTTAGAAGTTATATCAAGATATTTTGGATTCTGGATGGATATTGGAGGATATTTAGGTTTTAGTTTCTTATCAATATTGGATGGAATTGGTTTAATCTTTGGAGCTTGGTATATTCCAAAAATCAGAAGAAAATTAATCAAAGATATTGATAAAGATGAGGATGTTCAATGAAAAAACAATATTTAGGCTTAATTATTGTTTTATTAATTATTTTATCAGTCCTAGGTTCTTTTATTTTATATAATGAATGGCCTTTGTTAACTGGAGAAAAAGTTGTTTTGGCTACTAGGCCTGTTGACCCATTTGATCCATTTAGAGGTCAATATATGACTATAGGTTATGAAATTTCTATGATTTCTGGAGTAAGTGGTTTTGAGAGAGGAGACTCAATATATGTATTACTTGAAGAAGATAACGAGAGTATTTGGAGAAATTCTGGAGTTTCTGGTTCAAAACCAAGTCAAGGTACTTTTATTAAAGGTAGAGTCACTAATGTTTATGGTGATAGTGTTAATGTTGAGTATGGTATTGAACAATTTTTCTTTGAAAAAAATGCAGAACTGCCTACTACTAATATAACTATAGAAGCAAAAGTGACTAATTCAGGAAGGGCTGGCTTATCTCAAATGTTATATAATGGAAAACCTATTGAAATTAAGTATAAACCAGTAAGTATTAGGTCATAAGTGAGACAAAATTATCATTTAATTCTTTTATTATATTTTTCTTGATATAAAATAGAAACTTATTTAAACTCATAAATACAATATATGTATTCATGGCAATAACAAAAGACATGAATTTTGCAGATATTCTTGATAAAAATGAGAATGCAGCACAAATTCTAGCTAAGCATGGTATGCATTGTATGGGGTGTATGATGGCAAGTGTGGAATCATTGGAAGATGGTTGCAGAGGCCACGGAATGGATGATGAAGAGATAGATGAGATTGTTAAAGAGTTAAATGAATCTGATTAGACCCATTACCTTTATAAAATATGTTCACTATAGAATATATTTCAAATAATGAAGAAGAAAACAGCAATGAAGAAGACGGTAAAAAAGACAGTTAAGAAACCAGCTAAAAAAGCTCCAAAAAAAACTGTAAGTAAGGCTAAAACTATTAGTAAACCTGTTGCTAAGCCGGCAAAGAAGGCTGTCAAAAAAGTGGCAAAAAAAACCTCAAAACCTTCTAAACCTCAAAATTCTTCAAAATCTGTTAAAACAACCAAAAAAGCTGCAGATAAGAAAGCAGCTAAGAAAACTTCTACAACTCCAATTGAAACATCTCCAAAAACTGATGTTAAGAAGGAAGAAGTTGAAAGTGAAGATCCTATTCCTCAAAAAAAGCAAATTTATTCAATTAAGATTAATAAAGAAAACATAACTAGTGTTGTATCTGATTTAGTTGGTGAAGATGCTTTAGATATTGTATTTTACTTAAGAGGTAAGAAAGATGTTTCTGAATTTACTATTGCAGAAGATACTCAAATTGAAATTCATACAGTAAGAAATATTCTATATAGATTAAATAATGATAATTTAGTATCTTATATAAGAAGAAAGGACAAAATTAAAGGTTGGTATATTAGTTATTGGACTTTCTTAGATGAAAGAATTCCAGAAATGTTCTATAAAATTAAAGAAAAAAGACTAAACAAGTTTAAAGAAAGGATAGAAAAAGAGCAAGACAACCTTGGAAATTTCTATTTATGTCCTAATGGTTGCGTTAGGTTAGATTTTGATTCTGCTATGGATTTTGATTTTAAATGCCATGAATGTGGTTCTTTATTAAATCAACAAGATAATGTTAAAACAATCGAAAGATTAAAAGAGTCAATTGAACAACTTGAAAAAGAACTAAAAGAACATAAATTGTTGTAATTCTTAATTATATTAAATAAATTTTAAAAAAATAAATAAAAGTAGTGAGTTTATAAGTCACTATCTTCTTTATCGCCACTAAAATTAGGAATAGCTGATCTAGAAATGATTACAATATCTCCAATACTTTTAACAAGATTGTGAGGTACCAAAACACCCTTTGCACCACCTAATACATCACTTAAAAAAGAATTTCTGGTTGCTTTGATTCTCCATAAGTTAATTTTAGTTTTAGTAAGAACTAATTCTTCAACATCTCCGAAGTATTCACCACCATCTGTGTATACTTTCATGTCGTACATATCTGAAACTTTTTTTAATTTGAGCATGTTAACCCTCCCTCGACTGAGTTATTATGATTTTATTTATTTTAGTTTATAAATATTGTGGTAATGAATTGGATGTTCTTCGATATTTTAATTAATTTTAAATACTAAGCTCTTATTTTCAGAACTATGGACATCTCAAACCTTAAAATAATTGGAACTTCTCATATTTCTAGTAAATCTGTTAAGCACGTATCAGATTCTATTAAAAATGAAAAGCCAGATATAGTTTGTGTTGAACTAGATAAAGGTAGATTAATGTCCTTAATGGAAGATCAAAATTCTAGAATACCTTTCAAAGCAATATTTGATTTAGGGCTTAAAGGATATTTGTTTGCATTAATTGGTGGTTTTGCTCAAAAAAGGTTGGGGAGAATTGTTAACACAAAACCTGGGGCTGATATGAGAGCTGCTGTTGAAACAGCTAAAGAAATGAAAATCAAAACTTATCTTATTGATCAAGATGTTAGAATTACTTTAAGAAAATTTTCCAAGGCTTGGAAATTTAAAGATACTTTTAATTTAATTAAGGAAATCTTATTTGGAAGTTTTAGAAAAAAGAACTTACCTTTTGATTTATCAAAAGTACCTTCAGATGAAGTAATAGAAATGATGATTAATGAAGTTAAAGTTAAATTCCCTTCTATTTACAAAGTCTTAATAGATGATAGAAATCGTGTAATGAGTAGAAGATTAGTTAAATTAATGAAAGATAATCCTGAGGCTAAGATATTAGTTGTAGTAGGGGCTGGTCATAAGAAAGGCATGGAAGAGCTATTAAGAAATAGTTTCGACTAATCTTTAGAAAATTATATAAATCAAAATATCTCATAATTTTTATGAATAACATTACTAAGCTTAAACTAATTTATTTTTTTAAGTCTTTATTCTTTTTTTCACCTATAATAACTCTTTTTTATTTTTCAAGAGGTTTAGATACTTTTCAAGTTGTTTCATTAGAAGCATTATTAACATTTGCTATTTTGTTTTCAGAAGTACCTACTGGAATTATTGCTGATAAAATAGGTAGGAAGTTTTCATTATCATTTTTGATTTTTTTGTACATTATAGGTAATGTTTGGACTATTTTTGCACATTCATATTTTGAATTTTTAATTATTGAAATCTTATTTGGTATAGGAATAGCATTTGGTTCTGGTGCAGTTGAAGCATTAGTTTATGATACTTTAAAGTATGAGAAAAAAGAAAGCCAAATGAGTAAAATATGGGGTTCCATTAATTCATATTATTTAGTTGCAGGTGTTTTTGCTGCTATAGTTGGGAGTTATTTAGCAAGAAGTCATAATCCAGAAACATTTGTTCTATTATTATGGCTTTATACATTTGGGGCTTTAATAGCCTTTATAATTTCATTATTTGTAAAAGAAAGAAAACATCAAGAAGAAATAAAAGAGACAAGTCCTCTTATTTTATTTAAAGAATCGACAATTCATATATTAAAAAATAAATCATTAAGAAAAATAATTTATTTATCTTTATTTACTGTTCCTTTTACTCACGTAATTATGTTTTTATTTCAACCGTATTTTTTAGAAGCAAAAGTTCCTAATGCAATATGGGGAATTGCTATGGCTTGTGGTACTTTATTGGGAGCTATCTTGATAAAAAATGTTTATAAAATAGAGAAAAAAATTGGAATGAAGAAAACAATTTTCTTATCTACCATAATGCCTGGTATCTTCTATATATTAATGGCATTATTTATAGGTCCAGCAATTTCTTTTATTTTGTATGTTTTATTGAATTCTTCTAGTAATCTTAGAAGTCCTTTATTTTCACAATATCAAAATGATCATATTGAAAGTCATAATAGAGCAACAGTTTTATCAGTCATCTCAATGATAACTTCATTATATTTGGCAGTAATGAGATTGATTATTGGTAAAATTGCGAATGAGAATTTGATTTTATCTTTCATTGTAATGGGAAGTATTATTATCTTAGGTTCTTTATTATTCAGAATTGATGAAAGGCACATTAAAGTGAGATTCAATTAAAAATAAGAAAAGTTAAGAAATAGTTTCGACTGATAATAAACTAGAAATAATCTCAATTTCTTTTTCTAACGCAAAAATATTTTCAAGTGTATCATCAACTTCATTCTTATTAAATAATTCTAAATATTTCTTTTTATCTTCAAGTAATTTTTTTACTTCATCAATCTTGCCATCTTTAATCATATCATTATATTTTTTATAACATTCTTGTTTGTCAAAATTAATGTTTGGTTCTTCATTAAATGCCATTTTAAAAGATTAATTAATTAAGTTTAATAATGTTTTCATCTATGATGATGTAATGGTCTTGAGTTTATTCTTTTTCTCTTATTTAAATGTTCTAGATGTTTAATTTTTTCTTCTAAGAATTTGTTCATTTTAAGTTTATTTCTTTCAATCATAGTTGAGAAGTGTTGCCCTCCTAAGAAATGAGGCATTATTACATAAGTAGCTCCTTGTTCATAAAGTAGTTCAGCATCTTCTATTTCATGAGCAACAACCGAGATTATAGTTTTTTTATTAGTTTCTTTTATTTTGTTGATAATTAGCAAATTAGTTTCAACTAAAGGTATTGTTGAAATGATCATTTTTGCTTTTGAAAAATTCAATTCATTTAATAATTCAGAGTCATTAGCATCACCATATCTACAATCATAACCTTCTTTTGATAATCGATTTATGATTTCTGGGTCATAGTCAATAATTAAAAATTTCTTTTTAATTTTCCTTAAAGATTCCATTATGTCTAAACCAATTCTATTATAACCAAATAAAATTATATCATGATCATCATTCTCATGATATTTATGTTCATCTACTTTACTACCTTTTCTTTCAAAGATTTGAAGATATTTTGAGATTTTTGAATAAATCTTATTAGAATAAATTATTAAATATGTTGAACCTGCAAACGTAATTAATCCTATTTTAGTTACAACTGATAATACTTCTTTATCTAAGTGACCAACAGAAATTCCCAAGGTAATAAGTATTAATGAGAACTCACTAATTTGAGCTACAGTTAATCCACATAAGAAACCATTTCTTTTTGTATAACCAAGAGTGCCCATAATTATCATAACAATAAGCGGGTTACCAATTAATACGAATAGTGATAATATAATTATGGCAGGTAAATTTTGAATTACATTTGAGAAAACCATTTCAGATCCTAAAATTATGAAGAATAAAATTAGGAAAAAATCTCTTAATGGTCTTAATCTAGAGCTTATTTCAAAATGATATGGTGACATTGATAAAGTAATTCCTGCTAATAGTGCTCCAGCTTCTATTGAAAAATTAAGATAGTTAAAAGCAGAAGCAATTATGAAACACCAAGTTATTGAAAATAAAAGTAAATATTCTTGAGACTTAGCTATTTTATTTGTTAAACTAGGGAGGATGTAAATTGTTAACAAGAACAATATTGAGAGACTACCTAATCCTTTAAGAATAGTTCCTATTGTAAAAGATAGAACCTCTCCCGTTGAGTTTAAAGTAGATATTACTAATAATATGAATATTGCAATGAAATCTTGAACAATCAGAAAACCAATTGAAATTTTACCATATAGTGTTTCTAAATCATGTTTATCAGATAATAATTTCATAATTATAATTGTACTACTAAATGCTAAAGCAATTGCCATGTATAAGGAAGTTACATTATCAAAACCAAAATATCTTATAATGAAGAATCCAATTGTTGTTGTAAATATAACTTGTCCTAGTCCTGCAACCAATGAAATTTTTCCAACATCTTTTATTACTTTTGGGTTTAAATTCAATCCTACTAGGAATAAAAGTAAAGCTACTCCAATTTGAGAAAAAGCATAAAGAGTGTCATGAGAGCTAATAATATTAAAAACAAAAGGTCCTGCAAAAATACCACTAATTATATACCCAATTATTGCTGGTTGTCTAAGTATTTTAATAATTCCAGTTATCACTAATGTGATTAATAATATAATGCTTAGTTCTGTAAAAATTTCTGGATTCATATTTATTTAAGCGTATCTGCAACAGCTGCACTCATTGAAGCAGGGAATGATACAATTATCGCTCTTTTTGCTGCTAATAAGAA
>JAHWHN010000113.1 GCA_019323235.1 Candidatus Woesearchaeota archaeon
GAACTCGAAAATCTTTTTTATTATCGGCAAAAAATCTAAAACAACGAATGACTTTTATTCAAACATTAAAAGATAAAGAGATAAAATGTGAAAATATTTTTTACACCGATGAAAAGATTTTTACTTTAACGCCAGGAAATTTTACTGGAAATTGTTGGGTAAGACTTAGTTTTGATAATGAAAAACTACTAAAACAAGGAGATGTGGAAGTATATGAAAAGTATTTAGTTAAAAATTTTAAGAAGTTTCCAGCTGGATTTATGGTTGCAGGGGGGGTATCAGCATATGGTCCTGGAACACTAATTTTTTTTTCAGGTACAGTAGATTCAACTGCATATTCTCGAGTGTTAGAAATTTATCAAAAAGACATTAGGACAATTAAAAATTTTGTTAACAAAGTAGAAACGCCAATTGAAAATGAAAATAAAATAAATGAAAATAATATAATTATAACTGATAAAAGTTTAAATAAAGAGGAGGATAAATATGATGAAGATTTTGTAAAAAACTTCAATTTTGACAAGAATAAAGTAGATGAATTGTTTAAGAAAGAAGAAGAAAAAATTGATTTAAAGTTAAAGAAATATGAGGAGAAATTAAATTCAAATACTCAGCAAAAACAAAAAAAGACAAAAAAGACAAAAGGAATGAAAACCAATAAGCAAATAAATGATATTACAATGATCTCAGACCAAGCATATGAAAATTTTATGAAATATGACCAAGACCAAGAGAAGAAAGCAAATGCAGAACAATTTCTTTTTTTTCAACAAGATAATTCATCAGTGCATAAAGCAAAAATTATACGCAGTAAATTAGAAAAGATATTTCCTACAAAAACTAATAATTTAATTCAAGTACAGTGGCCATCCAACAGTCCCGATATTAGCCCTATAGAAATAATTTGGAGTCTTCTTTCACAACAGTTATATACTGAAAAATTTGAATCCTTAGAAAAAATGAGAACAAAAATAGTGTTCCTTTGGAATAGAATCCCGGAAGAATTAATTGCTTGTCTTTTTAAAAGAAATGAAGAAATAATGGAAGATGTATTAGAAGCTAAAGGACATAAATCTAATCCATATGCAAGAAAAAATAATCAAAAACTTCAAAATAAAGCTTCAATTATAAAGAGATTTGAAAATTACAAATGGACCGAAAAATATAGTTATTTAAATGATAGTGATTATCCGGTGATTTTTAGCAATAAGACGTTAGAAAAAATTAAAGAGAGATATTTATTGAAATTCTCAAAACAAGAAAAGTTTTATGGGCAAATTCAAACTTTACTTAAAAAAAAAATGAATGAGAAAGTATCGGCTGGAAATTACCATGGCGGAGCAATGCTTAATCGAAGAGAGAAATGTGAAAGTCACATTTATTTTATAGATAAATTAATTTTAATCACCAAAAATGAAAAGATTAAAGCGGAAAAAGTAATAAAAGAAGAACAAGTTTTAGATTTTATTGATAAAAACCTTATAATGAGTCTAAGCGAACAATACCCTAATCTAAGAGAAATTACTAAAGCATTGATGACTGACAAAAAAAGTATAATTTTTGAGCTTTTAAAACGCATTATTACCTATTGGGATTTAACTAAATACAAATCTGCTTCAGTAGCTATGAGAAAAAAAATAAGCCACGTATTAGAATTTGATAACGAAGATTACATACTTACAATTTTAAATAAAGACGATAATAAATACGACGAAGAAACAAATATTGATGAAATTGATAACATTGAAGAACAAAATAAAATTCATTATGGAAATCTATTTATTAAAATTGACGAAGAAGAAGAAAATATTATTGTGGATGACGACAATAAAAGTGAAAATTTAGTGGATTCGGATAATATGGATTTGGATATTTGTTAATTAAAAAAATATTTAAAATTTATTTATTTACTTGCTTATAAATAATAAATAAATAATCTATTTATTTAAATAATATCATTACAATCACTATCTTACAAAAATGTTACTGTCTTAATTATCTTACAAAAATGATAAAAAGAAAGTTTCAGTGAAATTTGTTATTTAAATGTTTTTGCTGACTATATATACGCAAGTCTTTAAATTTTAATAAATGCAATCGGGATCATCTTCTGAAAAATCTTCTGAAAATAGTTCTTCTTCTGACGATATTTATACACAAAACTATGAATCATCGTATTTGTGTTTGTTATACGAAGGACTAGTAAGCGCTAACGACTTGAGTAGGCTAGTTGAAGATAAAATGCCCGACGTAAAAGATTTCACAATAACAGTGTCAAGAATAGACGTGTTTCTTAATAATGTTTGCAATAATAGAATTTTACTTGTCTTAAGAAATGTAAAAATACCAGAGCTAATAAATTGGAAAAAACACTTTACTGTAAATAAAGTTGTGCCTATTGAGATTAACCCTCGTGAAATTAAACAATACGGATTGGATGTGCCTCTAGAAAGTTACATGCACAAAGATTACGTGTATTTTATGGTTGAACGATCCCAGAAAA